>DAOVVZ010000136.1:0-5148 GCA_030636915.1 Methylomarinum sp.
ATTGATGGTATGCCTTTGCATATTATTGATACCGCAGGATTGCGTGAAAGCGATAATGTTGTGGAAAAAGAAGGCATACGCCGAGCTCATGCAGAGATTAAGCAGGCCGATAAAGTACTGTTATTAATTGACAGTACTGATCCAGAAATTGATTCAATTATTAACACCCTGCCCTCTGGTTTAGATATTACTAAGGTCTATAATAAAATAGATTTGTTAAATATAGAGCCAGAAATAAACGAGTCTAGCCATGGAACCCAAATATACCTTTCTGTTAAAAAAGGCATTGGTATGGAGTTGTTAACCAATCACTTAAAACAAAGTGTTGGCTTTAATGGAGAAACAGATGACGTATTTATTGCCAGAAGACGGCATATAGAGGCGCTAAACCAAGGGCAACAGTTTGTTTTAAGTGCTCTAAAACAATTACAAAATCAGGCCGGTGAATTAGTCGCAGAAGATTTACGACAAGCTCAAAATAGTCTTGCTGAAATAACAGGTGCTTTTAGTTCAGATGATCTGTTAGGTAGAATTTTCAGCTCATTTTGTATTGGAAAGTAGTTGTACTTGTTTAAAAAATAAAATTTAATCACCGCTTTAAAATATCAATAGCCTCTTCGCAAGAAATACTTTCTTGTCCGCTCTCTAAAATATAATGCGCTAGATTCAGGATACATTTCCAGTTTTTATTATATTCAATAAATTGAAATGCTTGTGAAAATAACATCAGCATTTTTTCTTCACGCAGCTCTTTTGAAGGGATGAAATATTCAAGATAAGCGTAGGCTTTTTCAACATCTGATGAGCCACCATAGTAATTTAAAGCATGTGTATTTAGCAGGTTAAAATTTAAGGCTTCGTTATCTCTGATAGACACGTATTTTGCTTCAGCTAAAGGCCCAACCAGCAAATTAATTACGTCGGCTTCATAGGCTGTTTGGTAATTGAGTTGTTCTTCATCTGTTAATTGACGGATGCTCTTAAGTCCAGTAATCGGTAAGTTTTGAATCAATTGACCATCAATCACTTTGGCAAACAATTGTTTACCTGAATGGCAAGGTTTACTTATTTGAATTTTAAAAAAGACAGGGGGTAATTGTTTTTTCTTATTGCCTAGATAGATGCTAGCCGCATGACCAGCTTCATGAAAAGCAGTTTGTTGAGTGAGATCTTGGTTGTATTGAGAATAGGCATAATTTGACTGATAATTGCGCTGCATGACGATCTCCAAAAAAATGCGGTCAGAGACCGCACAAAGGAAGGCTGTAAAAACTCAGACTCCCCTGAGTTAGGGGGGCGTATACAAGAGTTGATTATAGTGTAATCAGTATGGGCGTAGTTGGAAATGCGGCATTTTGTCGCATGATAAATGCCGCTGAAAATGGCATAAGCCTTGCTGTGTATAACTTTTACGGCTATATAAATGATTGATAAATAAGCAATGAAACAGGGTGAATACAGAATAATATGTGATATGCCCTATTAAACAGGGGCATATCACACACAATACTATTTTTTATATGGGCAATGGGTCCGCGTGATTTTATCTTTGTTAAATTTAATTGGGGATAGAGGGTCAGGCATGACCAATAATTACGCTGAAATAAATAAATCAGCAAGTTGTTCAATTTTTTCTAGCTCAGGCTTAGTCTGGTAAACTCCGCTATTTTCTAGTTTTTCATCCATACCACGAACAAATAAATACATTACCCCACCAAAATGTTGTTGATAACTGTAGTTGGGTAGCCTGGTTTTAAGGTATTGGTGTAAAACCAAAGTGTAAATCCAATATTGCAGGCCATAATTATGCTCACGCATAGACTTAATTAAATCATCTTGCTCATAACTCTCTAGTCCATTAGATTTGTAATCCATTACATAATATTGTCCATTGTGTTCACAGATTAAATCAATAAAACCGGTTAAATATCCACACATTATTTTTTCAGAAAGCGGTTGATAAGTTGGGCAGTCTTTTAATATGTGATTAATCTGGCTGACATCCATGGTTTTCATGGACAGATAAAAAGGCATTTCTTTTAAGCATTGCTGATCGTTTAACTGTTTTAAACTAAAACGATCTGTTGCTGTGGATAAAATTGTGTTGACTGTTTGTTTTAATAAATCATCAATTTGTTCGGGAGAGTCAGTTTTTAAGCCATAGCGTAAACATGCTCTATCGCGCTGTTCAGTAATATCATTGACTTTAGCCAAGATATAAAATGGTATATTTTCCAGTAAATCATGAACCACATTACCCGTATGAGCACCGCGAGGTAATTCCTCTTTATCTACTTTGATAACAGGCAGGCTATTGTCTTCCCTGGCTTTATCATCAGGTAATTCAGGCGCATCATGAGTACTTAGGTACGAAAGTGCGCTATAGCTACTCATTTGCCAATAGCTATAGAGAGAGCGTTGTCTTTTATTATAATTGAGTTGATCTGATGAGTGTTGAGCTTGCCAGCTATTGTGTATGGTTTGTTCAGTCTCTAATAACCGATATTCAAAAACATCAGCTTGCTGCTTACTAAAATGTTGTAATTTTTGTTGTTGCTGTAAAAAATCATTGCCAGCAAAGTTGAGTAAATAAGCTATGGCAGATTCATTGGCTTTATCTTTTGTACGTACGTCTGCCCAGTTAATATAACAACGATATTTTGCACGGGTAACTGCGACATAAAAAACTCTTAGATCTTCCTGTAACTCTTCAGCTAATGCATTTTGGCGATGCTGTTCAAATTGTTCTGAGCCTATATCAGCAATCATTTCATCATTTGAATAACATTTAATCACTGATTGTTCTTTGTTTAAACGAGTCCCCCGCTGCCACAAAAAAGGACAAAAAACGATAGGATATTCCAGGCCTTTTGAACTGTGCATAGTGATGATTTTTACAGCATCATCATCACTTTCTAATCGTAGCTGTTGTTCATCTGAGCTAGCATTGCCTGATGTTGCTTGAGTAATATTATTATGTAGCCAGTCCAGTGTTTTATTAATACCTAAATGTTCATCAATCGCTGCTTGTTGGACTAATTCAATACTGTGTTGAAGATTGGTAATGCATCTTTCAGCCTGTGGATATCTTGATAAATGAGGGTAGACATTCTCATTGGCAAGCAAGCGTTGCATCATCGCCATTAAACCTTTATTTTGCCAAATGTATTGGTAATCTAGAAAACGCGATAACCAATCGTCCATGGTCAGTTCATTATTCAGTGTTTGGAATAGTTGCTGGCCATTTAAATTAAACCAGTTGAGCGTTAGTGCTTGTTTAAGTAAGGCATTGTTAGTAGGCTCTGCAACAGCTTGTAATACGGTGTAAAGATCAAATGCTTCTGTTGAGGAAAAGACGGATTCCTTACTATTAATGACGGCCGTGACCCCAGCTGCATTTAAGGCCTGTTGAAACTCTTTTGCCTGTGGATTAGTCCTTACCAAAATGGCAATATCTTTAGCTTGTATGGCTTTTTCTTGAACAGTAAAATCAGCAATTAACAGCTCTAAAATTTCGTTGACTACGGCTGTTTGTATTTCCGTTGTTGCCTTTCCTGCTGTCCAGAATGCTTTATCGTTTTTATCCAGTTGCCATAACACCAGAGGTGGTAAAGGCTGGTTTTTAATTAAAAGCCCCTGCTCTGCCGTTAACCCCGCAGTAACAGGTGTAAATGAGAGTTTGTCTGATAAAAAAGGCTTATCCGTATTAAATAAGCGGTTAACTCCCTCAACTAATAGAGGGTGTGATCGCCAATTAAAACCTAAATTAAACTGATGATTTGCAAGTTGTTTGGCTGAGAAATAGGTCTGTATATCAGCTCCCCTAAATTTATAAATAGCTTGTTTAGGGTCGCCAATTAAATATAAAGCATGTTCAGAGGAATGGAATAGGCTAGAAAAAATCAGCCATTGATTTTGATCGGTATCCTGAAATTCATCGATTAAAGCCGCCTGATAACGCTGTTGTATCTCCAGACTTAATGCCTGGCCTTTTTCAGCCTTTAACGCATCAGCAAGACGGGTGATTAAATCATCAAAAGATAAAATATTCAGTTGCTGAAGTTTTTTGCTCACATTTTCATGCAAAGTCTGTAATAGCGCACGACGAAACATTAGGCTAATATTTCGTATTGTATGGTCTAGTTGTTCAAACGGCAGTGAGTTAAATGCTAAGGCTTCAATATAAAGCTGTTTCTGTTCACCACTTGATGCCGGGTTGGCTTTACTTTTTCTAAATTTTTGACCATTTAACCCATTAAGCAAACCTTGCTGAGTGAACAGAGAAAAGTCAGGCACTGTTGTTGATTTTTCATCCAGCCAGTCTGATAAATAATGATTGGTATTCTTAAAATCCGTTTGAAAGCTGTCTTTAAACTTACCTTCTTGCAGTTTATCTTCTATTGTTTTTAAAGACGATGATAAGTTAATTTTACAATCAGAAATACATTGTTTTAGCTTAAGCAATGCTTGCTCAAGGTCTTCATAATCAGGAACAACAGTCAATTCTGGGGCAATAAAGTCAACACTGGCTAGTAATTGGTCAGGTGTTTTATATTGTGCTGTAAGCAAACTAGCTTCCCAGGCAGAACGGGGATAAACATGTTGGCGCCAGAAATCATCTGAGCAGGCTTGTTTAATACTGGATATATCACCGGTTAATTCAGAATCAAATAACTGTCCACTTTCCAATGCATGTTCAGCAAGAATACGCTGACAAAAGCCATGTATGGTAAAAATGCCGGCCTGATCGATATCCATTAGCGCATTATTAAGACGCTGAATGATAAGGTCTTGTTCTATAGTGAGATTATCTAGCCATTGTTTGACATTACTTTCTAGTTGGTCGTTAGTTCCTAGCGCATAGAGTCGTGTTTCTGCAAGACGCTTACGAATTCTATCTTTCAGCTCTTCTGTAGCGGCTTTGGTAAAGGTAACAACAAGAATCTGTTTAATGTCCAAATCCTGTTCAACCACAAAGCGCAATACCAGCATGGCGATGGTATAGGTTTTTCCTGTCCCTGCACTGGCTTCTATCAGATTAATACCTGTTAATAACTCGGTATTAATCGGGTCAAAGTTTGGGAGTGGTTTAGTCATGAGCTATTTTTCTATCTGTAGAAAGCGGACTGAAGTCCGCTCTACAGTTTA
>DAOVVZ010000174.1:0-4602 GCA_030636915.1 Methylomarinum sp.
CTATAGGCAAACATCAACTGATAGAAAACCTCATTTGTAACAGTGTGAAGTATAATTAGCCTTAAAATATTTTCTATGTTCAATACTATTTGAAAAGTAGTGAACTTTATAACGTAACGTTCGTCTGAATGAGTTGATTTTTCTAACTGACAGACAGTAACAAGGATATAACCCCCGATCATGACAGCGATTAGTTTAAGTAACTCTCAAACTTCTGTACACCAACTCAAAGACTATATTAGCCAACAAATTATCGGACAGGATGGTTTAGTCGATAGAATGTTGATTGCCTTATTGGCCGATGGACACCTGTTAGTTGAAGGTGCTCCAGGATTAGCCAAAACGCGAGCAATTAATGTCCTTAGTAAAGGTATAGAGGCTGATTTCCATCGGGTGCAATTTACCCCAGATTTATTGCCCGCTGATTTAACCGGCACAGAAATTTATCGACCACAGCAAGGCTCATTTGAATTTCAAAAAGGGCCTTTGTTTCATAACCTGGTACTGGCGGATGAGATTAACCGTTCACCAGCAAAAGTGCAGGCCGCTTTGTTAGAAGCCATGGCAGAGAGGCAGATTACAGTGGGTAGCATGACTTATCCTTTGCCTAAGCTGTTTATGGTAATGGCAACACAAAACCCGATAGAGCAAGAAGGAACTTATCCTTTACCAGAGGCACAATTAGATAGATTTTTATTACATATAAAAATTGATTACCCTCAAGCAGAGCACGAAAAAGATATTTTGTATCTCGCTCGTGCTGAAGCGCGAGGGGATATTCAACATCAAGTTGAGCCTTTTCAACCGATTAGCCAACAAACCATATTGACTGCCCGTAATGAAGTGCTGGATATTTATATGGCGGATAATCTGGAAGATTATTTGTTACAAATTGTGTTAGCAACGCGTAATCCTGGTGCATACGGTGAAGATCTGGCCGGTTGGTTACAATATGGTGCAAGTCCAAGAGCCAGTATTGCTTTAGATCGTTGTGCCAGAGCAAAAGCCTGGTTAGAGCAGCGTGACTTTGTGGGACCAGAAGATATTCAAGCCATGGCTTTTGACATATTAAGACATCGTCTGATTTTATCTTATGAAGCAGAGGCAGAAGGCTTAACCACAGACCATGTGATTAAAGAATTAATTTCTAGAATTGCTGTTCCATAGGCTGTATCTGTATGAATTTAAATGGAAACGAACGTGTTTCAGTTAATTTGACGGCTTTAGTTAACCTGGCAAAACCGGCGTCACTGCTAAATCTTCAGCGCTCAAAGATTCGCTCCAAGCAGAGTGGTGGTTATGTCTCTCGCTTTAAAGGGCGAGGGATGGAGTTTGATGAAGCACGCTTGTATCAACCAGGGGATGATATTCGTAGTATTGATTGGCGGGTAACAGCACGTACCGGTAAAACTCACACTAAAGTTTTCCGAGAAGAACGTGAGCGCCCAGTGTTTATCTCTGTGGATAATCGCTCAACCATGCAATTTGCCACACGAGGTGTGTTTAAATCGGTACAAGCGGCAAAAATAGCCGCTTTACTGGCTTGGACAGCACAGCATCAAGGCGATCGCATTGGTGGTCAGTTATTTACTGAATCGCATTGTCAGGAGTTAAAACCGCAAAATGGCAAGCATGGCGTATTACGTTTTTTTAATGCCTTAGTCACACCTCGTTTAGCGACTGAACAAGAAATGACCTTAGAGCATGTATTGGCGCGACTAGTGCAACATGCACGTCCAGGGAGTTTGGTTTATATTATCAGTGACTTTAGAGGCTTAACTCCAAAAGCAGAAAATCATTTGGCTAAATTAGCAGGGCATTGTGAAGTTAGTTTGATTCATATTTATGATCCTTTGGAAAGCCACCTTCCAGCCAAAGGGCGTTATCGTTTTACCGATGATACACGTGATGCGGTGATTGATACGGGGGATAAAAAACGCAGTCTCAGCTATCAACAGCATTATCAGCAACGTTTAGAACATTTAAGACAAATCGCCAAGAAAATTGGTTTGGCTTTTATACAGTGCAGTACGGCTGAAGACCCTTTAGAGGTCTTACGATAATGGAAACACAACAACTGATATTAAAAGATATTCATCTGCCCGAAGTGATGGGCTGGTGGCCACCGGCAATAGGTTGGTGGATAGTGGCTATTTTAGTGCCTTTGTCATGCCTGTTGATGATTTGGTTGTATAAACGTATCACTCGTAAAACCGCATTAAAAGCAGCAAAGAAATTATTATTAAGCATCAAGCAAGATAGCACGCTAGAAGATGATGATAAATTAAAGCAACTTTCTGAATTAGTTCGTCGTGTGGCAATTAGTATTTCACCAAGAGCAGAGGTTGCCAGTTTAACCGGACAAGCCTGGCTGACATATTTAGATAACTCAGTAAAAGGCACACCGTTTACACAAGGTGTCGGTGCTGTTTTTGCTGATGCGCATTATCGGCAAGCCCCGCATCCCGATTTAGACATGTCTCAATTAATGACACTTTGTGAAAAGTGGCTTTCAGCTCAAAAAGAACCTAAAAGATGATTCATTTCGAATGGCCATTACTTATATTGGCTCTCCCTCTTCCTTTGCTTGTGCGTTGGTTAGTACCCGCTGATTTGCCTGTTGAACAAGCGGCATTAAAAGTACCTTTTTTAGAGGATTTTGTTAGCGTAGAGGCCACCACAACAGTCAGCTCCAGCAATCAATGGCGCTTATGGTTAGCGATGATCGCCTGGTTGCTATTGGTGTTTGCATGCATGCGGCCGCAATGGATGGGCGAACCAATAGAGCAAGCTATTAGTGGACGCGATTTAATGTTGGCTGTGGATGTATCAGGCAGTATGGATGAAAAGGATTTCGTCATTAATAATAAAGCGGTTGATAGGCTGGTTGCTACTAAGGCTGTTGCCAGCGGCTTTATTAACCGTCGGGTAGGGGACAGAATTGGCTTAGTATTATTTGGCACTACGGCTTATTTACAAACACCTTTAACATTTGACCGGAACACCGTTATTACCTTATTAAATGAAGCGTTTATTGGTATTACCGATAATGAACCAGCGACTTCAATTGGTGATGCTATTGGTTTAGCGGTTAAACGATTAAGAAAACAACAGGCAGAAAGTCGAGTGTTAGTCTTACTTACGGATGGAGCCAATACCGCAGGCGCAGTTACACCGCTTAAAGCAGCAGACTTGGCCGCAGATAATGATTTAAAGATTTATACGATAGGTATTGGTGCAGATGAGGTGATAGAGCGAACTTTTTTTGGTACACGTAAACGTAATCCATCTGTAGATTTAGATGAGAAGACTTTAAAGGCTATTGCAGAAAAAACCGGTGGACGTTATTTCAGAGCAAGAAATACAGAAGAGTTGGATCAAATTTATCAGTTACTGGATGCCTTGGAACCTGTTGAAAAAGATAAACAATATTTTAGGCCGAAAGCAGAGCTTTATTATTGGCCGCTGGCGTTTGCTTTAGGGTTTGCAGGTGTTATTAGTGTGAGTCGTTTGAGGTGGTCATGAATCTAGCTGAATTTCATTTTATTCGACCGTATTGGTTACTGGCGTTAATTCCAGCGATCACAATAACCGTTTTGTTGTTAAGAAATAAATTAAACCAGGGTAATTGGTCTAATGTTTGTGATGCCGAACTACTACCTTTTGTGTTGCAAGAAAAACCTGTTAATCGTAGTCACTGGGTATTATCGGCGACGGCATTAGCAAGTTTGCTGGTGATTATTGCTTTAGCGGGACCTGCATGGGAACGCACACCGTCACCTGTATTTAGGAATGATGCGGCATTAGTGATTGCATTAGATTTATCCCGTTCTATGGATGCGGGTGATATAAAACCCAGTCGATTAAGTCTGGCGCGTTATAAAATCGCCGATATTTTAAAGCAGCGAAAAGATGGCCAAACCGCTTTAATTGTTTATGCCGGTGATGCTTTTACTGTCACACCATTAACTGAAGATACCGAAACCATTGCCAGTCAAATATCGGCTTTAACCACCGGAATTATGCCCAGCCAAGGCAGTAATACGGCTCTGGCATTAGAAAAAGCTGTCGAACTATTAAAGCAAGCAGGCTTACAAAAAGGCGAAATTTTATTAATCACCGATGGGGCTGATTTAGATAACACGCTGGATACGGTTAAATCGCTTAAAGGCTATCATTTATCTGTTTTAGGGGTAGGGACTCGCGAAGGCGCGCCGATTAAAGCAGCTAAAGGCGGCTTTATTAAAGACAGGCAGGGCAATATCGTAGTGCCCAAGCTCAATGAGAGTGATTTATCTCGGTTAGCACGGGTAGGCGGTGGGGTTTATCGGCGAATCAGTAATGATGATGGCGATATTGAGGCTTTGCTAAGTGCCTTGGATAGTCCGGTAGAAAAACAAGAATCTGCCGATAATAATTTGTTGATAGATCAATGGAAAGAACAGGGCCCTTGGTTATTATTAGCTGTTTTACCACTCGCGGCATTAAGTTTCAGAAAGGGCTTGTTGTCACTTGCATTGCTTTGTTTATTACCTTTTCCTAAGCCCAGTTATGCAATGGAATGGAATGAATTATGGACAACAAAGAATCAACAGGCGCAAC
>DAOVVZ010000173.1:0-4607 GCA_030636915.1 Methylomarinum sp.
TAGCAAATAGATTGATATCCAGAATCAAAGTTATGTCAAAAATGGATATCGCCGAACGACGCGTCCCACAGGATGGTCGTATCAAAATGAAATTATCCAAAAACCGAGCCATTGATTTTCGTGTTAGTACCTGTCCGACCTTATTTGGTGAAAAAGTCGTTTTACGTATTTTAGACCCAACCAGCGCCCAAATTGGTATTGAAAAACTGGGCTTTGAACCCGATCAGCAAAAACTATTCCTTGATGCCATCCATCGTCCTTATGGCATGGTGTTAGTAACAGGCCCTACAGGTAGTGGTAAAACAGTTTCTCTTTATACCGGCTTAAATATTTTAAACAAAGTCGAACGTAATATTTCAACAGCTGAAGACCCTGTTGAGATTACTGTAGAAGGTATTAACCAGGTCAACATGAACGTCAAGGCAGGCCTTACCTTTGCTGCAGCGCTAAAAGCCTTTTTAAGACAAGATCCTGACATTATCATGGTCGGTGAGATTCGTGACCTTGAAACAGCCAGTATTGCCGTAAAAGCCGCTCAAACAGGTCATTTGGTTTTATCTACCCTGCATACCAATGATGCACCTCAAACCATTAACCGTCTGATGCAAATGGGGATTGAGCCTTTTAACATTGTTTCAGCTGTCAATTTAATTATGGCTCAACGATTAGGTCGTAGACTTTGCGAACATTGTAAGAAAGAAGCTGATTTTCCAGAAAAAACTTATCTCGATGCCGGCTTTAAAAAAGAAGAGCTTAGCACCCTAAAAGTATACACTCCGGTTGGCTGTGATCTGTGTAACGATGGCTACAAGGGTCGGGTAGGTATTTACCAAGTCATGCCTATTAGTGAAAAAATGCGAGCACTCATTTTAAGCGGGGGCAATGCGATGGAAATGGCTGATTTATCAAAAAGTGAAGGCATAAACGATCTCAGAGCATCCGGTTTAGATAAAATCCGTCAAGGTATTACCAGCCTTGAAGAAATAGACAGAATCACAGAGGAATAATAATGGCGGAAGAAATTGAACAAATAGATTTTATCTGGAAAGGAAAAGATAAAGCAGGCAATAAAGCAGGAGGAGAAATCAGCGCAAAAAGCGAAGCCATCGCGAGGACTGATTTACGAAAATCTGGCGTTCGTGTTTTAAGCATAAAGAAAAAACCTAAAGCCTTATTTGCAGCAAGAACGCAACCGATTACACCTGCTGACATAGCTGTTTTTGCTCGTCAATTAGCTACAATGCTTGAAGCTGGTGTTCCCTTAGTACAAGCATTTGATATTATCGGTAAGGGACATAAAAATCCAAGTATGGCTGAAATGTTATTATCCGTTAAAGCGGATATTGAAGGCGGGGACACACTGGCCGAAGCGCTAAAACGAAAATACCTTTATTTCGATGATTTATTTTGTAGCTTAGTAGAAGCCGGTGAACAAGCAGGGGTATTAGAAACATTACTTGATAAAATTGCCACTTACAAAGAAAAGTCAGAATCTATCAAGAAAAAAGTAAAAAAAGCCCTTACTTACCCCATCGCTGTATTATGTGTCGCATTTCTTGTAACGGCTATACTACTTATTTTTGTGGTACCTGTTTTTGAAGAACTATTCCAAAGTTTTGGTGCAGATCTTCCCTCCTTTACAAAAATGGTTATCGGCATGTCTGAATGGGCTCAAGCTTGGTGGTGGGCTGTCATAGGCGGTATTTTTATTGCCATACAGGTATTTGGTTTTTTCAAAAAACGTTCGGCTAAATTCAGACATTTTATCGACAAAACATTACTTAGAATTCCTGTTGTCGGCGATATCATTAACCAATCGGCACTCGCCCGCTTTGCTCGCACATTAGCCACCATGTCAGCTGCAGGGGTTCCTCTTGTTGATGCCCTTGAAAAAGTAGCGGGGGCTTGTGGCAATATTGTCTATTACGATGCTGTTTTGAAAATACGTGATGACGTAGCAACAGGTCAGCGATTACAATTTTCAATGCAACAAGTCGGCTTATTTCCCCATTTAGTTATACAGATGGTTGCAATAGGCGAAGAATCAGGAAAAATCGACAGCATGCTTGATAGAGTCGCTGACTTTTATGAAGAAGAAGTTGATAACTTAGTTGATAACCTTAGCAGTTTAATGGAACCGTTTATTATGGTTATATTAGGTGTACTGGTCGGTGGCTTAATTGTTGCCATGTATCTTCCTATTTTCAAATTAGGCGCTGCTGTAGGTTAATGATCTACATCAACTCTATACTTTCTACATGGATGTAGTTACTCCCACACACTAACTTTCAATGCACGAACTTCACAATATATTACAGTCCTCACCTATTCTTCTAACCTCATTCCTATTGATCATTGGCTTAATGGTTGGAAGTTTCCTAAATGTGGTGATTTATCGACTCCCAGTAATGATGGAGAGGGGCTGGAAAAAAGAATGCACTGAATACCTAGAACTGGATAGCAACGAAGAAGACAATACCCCTTTTAATCTAATGGTGCCTTTATCTCGCTGCCCAAGCTGTAATACTGCGATAAAGCCTTATCAAAACATTCCCGTTATCAGTTATTTATTTTTACGAGGAAAATGCGCCCATTGCAAAACACATATATCGCTACGATACCCACTGATTGAAGCCTTTACCGGCATTGCTTCAGCTATTGTTGCCTGGCATTTTGGCTACAGCGTTGAAACCCTGTTTGCTTTATTGCTCACCTGGTCACTGATTGCACTTAGCTTTATTGATATCGATCAGCAATTACTACCTGATTCAATCACCCTACCTATGCTATGGCTAGGATTATTCTTAAGCTTATTTTCAATTTATACCGATACTAATGCCAGTATTATTGGAGCAATCGCCGGATATTTAAGCTTATGGACTGTCTACCAATTATTTAAACTGGCGACAGGCAAAGAAGGTATGGGCTTTGGTGATTTTAAATTATTGGCTTTATTTGGTGCCTGGTTAGGTTGGCAATATTTACCAATAATCATCTTGCTCTCATCTTTAGTCGGTGCTGTCATCGGTATATCAATGGTTATCTTCGTTAAAAAAGATCACAACACACCTATACCATTTGGCCCTTATTTAGCTGCGGCAGGCTGGCTAGCATTAATATGGGGCGATGATATAAATACCGCTTATCTAAACACGATAGGCATGTAAGATGCTGAAAATTGGTTTAACAGGAGGCATAGGCAGTGGTAAATCAACTGTCGCTGAATTATTTAACAGTCTATATAATATTCCAGTTATTGATGCAGACATTATCGCCCACCAATTAGTAGAACCAGACCAACCTGTGCTGGCACTCTTGCAGCAAACCTTTGGCCAATCAATCATCAATACAAAGGGTGCTTTAGATAGAGACCAACTGAGAGAGATTATTTTTTCTGATAGTGATAAAAAAGATCAACTAGAAAAAATTCTTCACCCTCTTATTTATCAACAAATGCAGACTGAATTTGATCGACAAACATCAGCCTATTGCATTCTTTGCATCCCTCTTTTAATGGAGACAAAAATGATCCACTTTGTTGATCGTGTTTTGGTAGTTGACTGTCCAGTTGAGACGCAGATAGAAAGAGTAATGCAACGAGACTCTCTTTCAAAAGAGAGTATCTTATCTATTATTAAAAGTCAGGTTTCTCGTGAAACACGACTTTCTCAAGCCAATAATGTTATTCACAACCCAAATTCAAGCACACCACTTGCAGAACAAGTCAAAAAGCTTCACAATCAATATATATTACTGAGCAACTCTTAGGTTCCCTTATCTGTGAACACACATACTTTCTACGAATTTCCGCTTAACGAACGAGTTAGAGTATTTATGCGACTGGAACAACTATTCCAGCAACTCACTCACTTCATGAATGGTGAAACCATTTTTGACAAGCGTGCAGCTATCTCAGTTTTGTTAAATATTCTAATGATTTTCAGTCGAAATGATTTAAAATCCGAATTAATTAAAGAACTAGAGCGGCATTCAAAATTTCTCAATCAAATAGCCAATAGCCAAGGCGTTGATGCCGAAAAATTAAATCAAATTCTTAGTGAGCTAAACATCATTAGCCAAAAGCTCTATAAAACCAATGGAAAAATTGGGATCAACGTCATGGAAAGTGATTTGTTTCAAAGCATTTCACAACGAAATGCCATCCCTGGAGGCACTTGCTCCTTTGACTTACCCGCATTCCATTATTGGTTAGAACAAGATAATAATGTTCAACAAGCTGACTTAGCTCAATGGACAAAACCTTTAGCAGATATTCGCACTGCAATTGATTTAATACTTAATTTTATCCGTCAAAGCAGTGTACCTACTTCAGAACTTGCTGAAGCGGGATTCTTCCAGCTTGCCTTAGAAAAATCCCAGCCATTTCAGTTGCTTAGGGTTTCTATTGAGCATTCAATTCCTTGTTTTGCTGAAGTCAGCGGAGGAAAACACCGTTTCACTATTCGCTTTATGACACCATCAACCGATAATAAACGTCCTTCCCAAACGCGAGAAAACATCCCCTTTTCTCTGACTCGCTGTGTTTTCTAATGTCTATTACAAATAATCCAACAAAACAACTCGTTGTATCTTGCCCTACATGCCAA
>DAOVVZ010000088.1:0-6076 GCA_030636915.1 Methylomarinum sp.
ATTTTTAATATTAGTGGGTTTAGGTATTATTTACCAAACACAAGAGATTGATAAACAAAGTTCTGCAATTGGCATTAGCTGGAATAAATTTGAATCTGATCGCTCAGAAAAAGCAAGAGCAGCCAATTCGTTACATCAAGAATTAGGCTATGGCGGTATGATTCACCATTTTAAAAACTTGGTACTCAGGCATGATTTAACACAATTAGATGATATTAAAGCACATATTAACCGCGCGCGTAGCAGCTTGGATCATTATGCTAACTTAAGTATCAATGATTATGAAAAACGGGCTTTAAAAAATCTTCAAGATGTACTAACAGCTTATGAAAACGCAACATTAGAAGTTAAATTAGCGATTGAATCCAATCAAACGCCTGAAATTATTGACGCAAAAGTTAAAATTAATGACACTCCTTCACTACAAGCCTTAGACAACCTAAAAATTGAAAACAGCTCAATAGATAGAACTAAAAACATTAGCAAAACACGCTTACTTAATGAATTAAAAAGAAGTTTAGGTTTTGGAGGCATGATCCACCAATTCAAAAATTATATTTTACGTAAGGATCTTGCGCTTAATACGATAGTTCTTAATAAAACAGCGGAGGCAAAGGGAATAATCGAACAATATCAATCCTTACCACACAATAAAATAGAAGAAAAAGCCTTGCACCGCATAGCCTTTGTTATTAAAAAATATGAAAAGTCCACGCATTTAGTCGGCAATCTTATTGAAAATGACAACATAAACGCTCAAAAAATTGATAGCCATGTCCGTATTGATGATACGCCTGCACTGGATGCACTCAATACATTAATGCAGCAAATTTCAATTGAGCATAATGAAGATGCTATCAATATAGAAAGGAGCCTTTCCAAATTAAATAAAATGGCTGTCACATCATTATGGTTTTTTAGCACTGCAATATTTTTTTTAATTGCAGCATTTTATTGGTTGGTGCGCATTCAAATTATCTCTCCAGTTATACATATCACAAATTTATTAGATAAATTAGCCAATGGACAAACTGAGGTTGAGATTGATATCAAATCTAATACTGTAGAAATCAATCAACTTCTATCATCTAGCCGCATCTTTAAAGAGCAGTCTCAAACACTCAACAATGAACGCTCGCTATTAAAATCCATTCTTAATGCAATTCCTAATGCTGTTTATTGGAAAAACCTAAAAGGTGTTTACCAAGGATTTAATACACAATACATTCATTTATTTGGTATGCAAGGTAAGGATATTATTGGGAAATCTGACTATGATATCTTTGGCGAAAAAAAAGGTGCTGATTTTTTTGAAGAAGATAAAAAAGCATTAAGCCAAGAAAAAGCACTCCATTTGGAAAAAGTAGCTCAAAATTCTAATAATGAAACTATTTACTTAGACACTATACTATCACCTTATAAAGATGAAAGGACTCAAGAAAACATAGGTATTATCGGCATTAGTCATGATGTAACTGGACATAAAAAACTACAACAAGAGTTAATGACTGCCAAAGAAGAAGCTGATATCGCCAGTAAAACCAAGAGCGACTTTCTTGCTAACATGAGCCATGAAATTCGCACACCTATGAATGCAATTATAGGATTAACTGAATTAGCTTTACGTACACCATTAGATTCCCAACAAACTGATTACCTAAGAAAAGTTCTAAATTCAGGTGAATCATTGCTCAGTTTACTTAATGATATTCTTGATTTCTCGAAAATTGAAGCAGGAAAACTGGATATTGAACATACTGATTTCCATCTGGAAAAAGTACTTAACAATGTTGCTCAGATTATTGGTGTTAAAGCGTCAGAAAAGAATATTGATATTATTTATGACTACGCTCACGATCTACCTGCTGATTTGATTGGAGACCCTTTACGCTTAGGACAAATTTTAATTAACTTGATTAGCAACGCCATTAAATTTACTGAGCAAGGTGAAGTAACAATAAAAATCAATGTCCAAAGTGAACAAAATGAACATGTCACCCTTTATTTCTCAGTAGAAGATACAGGAATCGGCATGACCAAAGAACAAGTTAGCAAACTATTTCAATCATTCTCTCAAGCTGATTCATCAACCTCTCGTAAATATGGCGGTACCGGTTTAGGTCTGGCTATCTGTAAAAATCTAGTAGAATCGATGGGTGGTGAGATTCATGTAGAAAGCACCTATAATAAAGGCAGTCGTTTTTTCTTTACCTGCGTATTCGGTCTAAGTAAACACAAACATAGAATTAAAACACTTCCTAAAACGAGTCTAGGAAAACATGCGCTAGTGGTTGATGACAACCTCAGTGCCCAAATTGTTTTAAGCCAACAAATGAAAGACCTTGGATTCACGGTTGATATTGCAAGCTCAGGCCATGAAGCTATTAATAAAATTTATGGGGCTGAACAGACTAACACGCCTTATTCATTAATTTTAATGGACTGGAAAATGCCCGGTAAAAACGGCATAGAAACCGTTAGAGAGATCAAGCAGTTAAACCTTGCTAATCAATCAAATATCATTATGGTCTCTGGCCACAAAAACCATGAATTAGTTACCCAGGCAGAAAAACTAAACATTGATGCTTTCCTATTAAAGCCAATCAATCATTCCGTTATGTTTGATACAGTGCAAGATATCTTTTCAGCCGCCCCCGAATCGCAGATCACATCAACTGACCATTCCAACTATAAAGAACCATTATTACAAAACAAATCTATTTTTCTTGTAGAAGACAACCCAATTAACCAGCAAATTGCACGAGAATTATTACAACAAGCAGGGATTAAAGTAACCATTGCTAATAATGGTCAAGAATGTCTGAATAACCTAGAAGAAAACACCTTTGATTGTATTTTAATGGACTTACAAATGCCTGTGCTTGATGGCCTAGAGACGACTCGAAGAATTCGCCATATGGCTAAGTATAATGACCTACCTATTATTGCAATGACAGCTAATGCAATGAAAACTGATATCGATAATTGTCATGATGCAGGAATGAATGATCATATTTCCAAACCCATCAATATAAGTAATTTGTTTGATACACTCATAAAACACATTGGCTCTAGTGAACCTGCCGTTAGTAGCGACACAGCCACTAATAATCAAACTGTTATCAATACAACGGAAAAAACAACTCACCCCTTAAGTCTTGCGATTTCTGAAGGTATAGAACGCCTAGATGGTGATAAAAGGCTCTATTTAGAAATTCTTGAGCAGTTTTCATTCATGGTAACTGACAGTCTACCCGCTATAAAACAAGCCTTAATAGACAACGACATTCCAAGCGCACTTAC
This sequence comes from Methylomarinum sp., assembly GCA_030636915.1. Lineage (GTDB taxonomy): Bacteria > Pseudomonadota > Gammaproteobacteria > Methylococcales > Methylomonadaceae > QPIN01. Next base: position 3,304 of record DAOVVZ010000088.1, read on the forward strand.
TTTATTACATGATCTTAAAGGAACATCTGGCAATATTGCTGCAAATGAAGTGTATAAAACCTCTGAAAAATTTGAACAATGCCTTATGTCTGAAGAAAAAGACTACAAACCCTTATTGCGCATACTAGAGAGTCAATTAAACACATTAATAAGTGATATTAAATTCTACAAAAATGCACAAGACTAATAATCACTCTTATCCACACCTGTTTGAATAAAACAAGTAGAATTTTTAATTTGACGAAGCTAAAGTTAGCATTAAAGATGGACTTTTAAACTTTCGGGAACAAGTATTTACGGTTGCTGAATTTATGCCGTATTGGATGGAGAATTAACAAAGATTCTTTCGTGTCCCTCATTTTAAGTATGATGGGCACGCTATCGCTTTGCCCATCATACACAAAAATCATTGTCGAAGTTATTTTATGCACGTTTCTTAGATCGCTTTAATCAGCGGTAGTAAATAAGACTAGCCTATAATTAAACACTTAATTCACGGTATCCAGAGTTGTAATACATCAATGGCTCGCCATCATGACAAGAAACAGCTTGAACTTCACCAATAATAACCCAATGCGTTCCCGCTTGTACCTGATCAACCACAGTACATTCAAGTGATGCCAATGCATCATCAATCACTGGAGAGCCTGTCTCACCTTCATGCCACGCAACATTAGCAAAGCGTTCTTCCTGACTTGCCCCGCCCGCAAACTGATTAGAAATTTCTTGTTGATCAGCTTTTAGAATATTAACTGCAAAGGTTTTACCCTCTAAAACAGCATCCCCTGTATCAGCCGTCTTATTAATACAGACCAAAATTTGTGGTGGATCTAATGAAACACTGCTAAATGAAGTCGCTGTCATCCCTTTTAATCCAAAACTTTCAGATTTTGAAGTAACCACGGTGACGCCACTCGCCCACAACTTAAGTGCATTTTTAAAATCTTGCTCACTAACTGACATAACCTTTCCTCATTTAATTTTTTATCCCATATATGGACATTGATAATTGGAAGAAACTTCTCCTACATTATCTTTTCTTTATATAAAGATCGGTAATTGATCCGGTAATAATTTCAGAAGCAAAAGCAAAAGTCTCAGACAATGATGGATGAGGGTGTATTGATAAACCAATATCCTCAGCATCTGCACCCATTTCCAGTGCTAAGACAGCCTCTGCGATTAATTCTCCCGCATTCGGCCCAACCATTCCAGCACCTAAAATTCTACCTGTTTCTTTTTCACATAAGATTTTTGTTAAACCTTCATTTCTTCCTAAACTCAATGAACGTCCACTGGCAGCCCAAGGGAAAGTCCCTTTATCATATTCAATACCCTCTTTTTTGGCTTGATTCTCAGTCAAGCCCATCCAGGTTACTTCTGGATCTGTATAAGCTACCGAAGGAATAGTCAATGCATCAAAAGCGGCTTTCTCTCCAGAAATAACCTCCGCCGCCACTTTACCTTCATGTGCCGCTTTATGCGCTAACATAGGGTTGCCAACAATATCACCTATGGCAAAAATATGATCGACATTGGTTCTTTGCTGCTCATCGACACTGATAAAGCCCATTTCATCAACATTGACACCGGCTTTATCCGCTGCAATTTTCAAACCATTAGGTCTACGGCCAACAGCAACTAGCACAGCATCAAATGTTTCAGCATCTGGTGCTGTATCACCTGAAAAAGTAACTTTTAGACCTTTTTTAAGCGGTTTAATTTCTTCAACTTTGGTATCTAACCAGATATTTTGATATTGTTTTTTAATGCGCTTATGTAAAGGACGAACTAAATCTGAATCACAACCAGGAATAATTTGATCCATCAATTCAACAACGCTGATTTCAGACCCTAAAGCATGATAAACCGTTGCCATTTCCAAACCAATAATACCGCCACCAACAATCAATAACTTCTTAGGAATTTCTGTCAGATTAAGTGCATCAGTTGAATCCCACAAACGGGGGTCATCATTTGGAAAAACAGGAATTTTAGTCGCTTGAGATCCAGCGGCAATAATGGCGTTATCAAAGGTAATAGTTTGCGAACCTTGCTCGCCTTCAACTAACAATGAATTAGCTGATTGAAAAGACCCTAAACCTTGTACCACAGTAATATTACGTTGTTTAGCTAATCCCGCTAACCCCGTATTTAACGATTTTGAAACGCTTTCTTTCCAGCTTCGGATCTTATCCAAATCTATTTTTGGCTTTCCAAAGGTAATACCGTGGCTTTCTGATTCTTCTGCTTCATGGATAATATGCGCCAAATGCAATAAGGCTTTTGATGGTATACACCCTACATTAAGACACACGCCACCAATAACGGGATAACGCTCAACCAATGTGACCTTTTTACCTAAATCAGCAGCACGGAAAGCTGCTGTATAGCCGCCCGGCCCACCACCTAAAATGACAACTTCTGTATGCATATCAGACATAATTATTCCCTGTTTACAATAATAAACGACGAATATCACCCAAATACTGGGCAATAGCGACTAAAAACCGTGCAGCTTCTGCACCATCAATCACACGATGATCATAAGTTAAATCTAATGGCAACATTAAACGCGGTACAAATTCACTACCATTCCAAACCGGTTGCATTTTTGAACGACAAATTCCTAAAATAGCCACTTCTGGTGCATTAACAATCGGTGTAAATGCAGTTCCGCCAATACCACCTAAGCTAGAAATAGACATGGTTCCGCCTTGCATAGCTGCGGGAGGTAATTTTCCCTCTCTGGCTTTACCACTTAAATCTGTTA
>DAOVVZ010000051.1:0-7270 GCA_030636915.1 Methylomarinum sp.
AAAGCATGAAAAGATTTTTATTTATTATGCGTTCAACACCTCATGCGGGTATTCAGTTGCAAGAAATGTTAGAAGTTGTTTTAACCGCCGCTGCATTTGATCAGCAGGTTGCTTTATTGTTTTTGGATGACGGCGTGTTTCAGTTAAAAAAAGGCCAGAAGCCCGAGAAACAGGGATTAAAAGACACGGCATCTATTTTTAATGCTTTAGAGATTTATGATGTTAATGATCTTTATATGGAAGTTGAATCATTACAAGAACGCGGCTTAAAACCAAGTGATTTAAGCTTGCCAGTACAAGAGTTTTATAGAAAAGATATTAATCAGTTAATAAAGCAATTTGATGTGGTTATTTAAGAGCAGGTTCAGGGTGCAAGGTAAAAGGTAAAGAGCGTGTTGCTCTTGTTTTTTACCTTTCACCTTGGATATTTTACCTATTCTTGGATTTTTTTGTATTTGATACGATGAGGGTTATCGGCATCAGTACCTAAGCGTTTATGGCGGTCTGCTTCATAATCTTCATAGTTGCCTTCAAACCAAACCACTTCACTATCACCCTCAAAAGCGAGGATATGTGTAGCAATTCTATCTAAGAACCAGCGATCATGCGAAATAACAACGGCGCAACCCGGAAAAGATAAGATGGCTTCTTCTAAAGCGCGTAGTGTTTCAACGTCCAAGTCATTGGTTGGCTCATCCAGTAATAATAAATTACCGCCACTTTTTAGTAATTTAGCTAAATGCACACGGTTACGTTCACCACCCGATAAATTGCCAATATGCTTTTGCTGATCAGCACCCTTAAAGTTAAATCTACCAAGGTAAGCACGCGACGATGTTTCATAAGTACCGACAGTAATATTATCTAAACCATCAGACACTTCTTCCCAAACTGTTTTGTTGGGATCCATATCGTCACGTAACTGATCAACATAAGCCAGTTTAACGGTTTCTCCTAACTTCACTTCACCGGCATCAGGCTTTTCAAAACCTGCCATCATACGGAATAGGGTGGTTTTACCTGCACCATTGGCGCCAATAATACCCACGATACCACCTGGGGGAAGTTTAAAGCTGAGGTCGTTGACTAATAATTTATCGCCAAAGGCTTTTTTGATGTGCTCTATATCAATAACGATATCGCCTAAACGTGGACCAGGCGGGATATAGATTTCCTGGGTCTCACTGCGCTTTTGTACTTCTTTAGATGATAGTTCGTTAAAACGAGCTAATCGCGCTTTACTCTTAGCATGGCGACCTTTTGCGCCAGAACGTACCCATTCTAATTCTGTTTTTAAGGCTTTTTGACGAGAAGACTCTTGCTTAGACTCTTGAGCCAAACGTTGTTCTTTCTGTTCTAGCCAGTTTGAATAATTGCCTTCCCAAGGAATTCCCATGCCTCTGTCGAGTTCAAGAATCCATCCAGCAACATTGTCTAAAAAGTATCTATCATGCGTAACGGCAACAACAGTCCCTTTATAGTCATGTAAAAACCGTTCCAACCATGCTACTGATTCTGCATCTAGATGGTTGGTTGGTTCGTCTAGTAACAGCATGTCTGGTTTAGAAAGTAACAAGCGACAAAGTGCAACGCGGCGCTGTTCTCCACCTGATAATTTGCTTACATCAGCATCCCAAGGAGGAAGACGCAGAGCATCGGCTGCAATTTCCAAGGTCCTATCCAGTTCCCAGGCACCAGCGACTTCAATTTTTTCTTGTAATTCAGATTGTTCAGCTAATAATGCATCAAAGTCAGCTTCTGGATCGGCAAAGGCTTCATTAATCTGGTTGTAGCGGTCAACAACGGCTTTAATTTCAGCAACGCCTTCTTCAACATTTCCACGTACATCTTTGTTGGGATCAAGCTGAGGTTCTTGAGCAAGATAACCAATATTGATGCCTTTTTGAGGAATTGCTTCACCTTCTATCTCTGTATCAAGGCCAGCCATAATCCTAAGTAAAGTTGATTTACCAGAACCATTTAACCCTAACACCCCAATTTTGGCACCAGGGAAGAAAGAAAGAGAGATATCTTTAAGGATATGCTTTTTCGGAGGGACGATTTTACCCACCCGATTCATTGAATAAATGTATTGAGCCATTATTGTCTACAGTCAGAAAAAACTCTATTATTTCATGTTATGGTATTGAGATTAAACTTGAATTTGAAATTATACTTCATATGGTTACGGATGCGGATTTTATAGCGAGTTGATTTTTGTCGATAGCAAGGCGCTAAAACAGGCGCATAGCAAGCTATGCAACTGTTTTAGCAACGCTGCTTATCGGCAAAAATCGACAGATAGAAAACGGCATTCGTGACCGTGTGAAGTATATATTAATCAATTGAGCGATTCGTTAGTTAGTTCATGATTAAATGGCTTTTTAGCAGACTGGTTTCAGTAAAATTAATTGCAGAAGGAGAAAATAGTAGCATGGCATTATTAAATAGATTATCTCGTTTTGAAGGTTTTGATATGGATTGGCGACGCCTTATGCTTCAGTGGGTTATTGTTATGTTGCTGGGGGTTTTTATGGCTTTGGCTAGTGTGACTAATTCGGATGCTATGATTTTATCAGCAAGAGAATTCTCTTGGCTTCCCGTGAGTGGCATGATTATTTTTATGCTGGGTTTACTTGAATGTTTAGATGCTTTTCTTGCTAAAGAGCAACGGGATGTAATTCAAAACTTACAAGTAGGTGTGCTGGATGCAGTGATAGGTATGCTGATAATTTTAAGTGTTTCAGGCACGGCTGCCCGATTAAGTATGATGATTTCAGCCTTTCTCATCGTAAGGGGTATCGTTCGGATTGCTTTAGCTTATGCATTGGATCTTCCCCATAAAGCATCTACATCAGCAGTGGGAATAATATCAGTAGTTTTCGGAGTGCTGATTTTTCAGGAATGGCCAACGTCTGATGCCTGGTTTATGTCTTTGTGTCTAAATATTGAAATTGCTTTTCGTGGTTGGGCGGGTATTTCTTTTGCCTTATGGGTGAGGAAACAAAAGTTAAGCGATGAACAAAAAAGTTCTTAGGAGCGAGGATTTAATAATATGCGAAAGTTTGACGCAGGATTTTTGTTCCTATTCAAGGCGTAGCAATGGGCGCATAGCAGGCTACGCAACTGTTGCTACAACGCAGAAGACGGGCAAAAAAACAAGTCAAGATTCGTACATTATTGAATTCTCGCTCCTTAGTAACGGATATCAAGCACAAAATAACTTAATTCCTGGATTTCATTTTTAATCTTTACTTCATCATCAATGGTTTTCTTAAGTAATGCTTTAGCAAGTGGAGAGTCCATGCTTATATATGCCGCATCGTGATCATGTTCATCTGGACCAACAATACGGTAGCAGACTTCTTCGCCATTTTCTTTTTCTAATGTGACCCAAGCACCAAAATAAACAAAATCCTGGTTGTCTGGCGTTTTTGAAACAATCGTCAGTGAAGGAAGGCGTTTTTGCAGGAAATTAATTCGACTATCAATACCTCGCAATTCTTTTTTTCTATAAATATACTCGGCATTTTCAGAGCGGTCGCCTTCAGCGGCAGCAGCAGTGATTGCTTTTACTACCGCCTTGCGTTTTTCCCATAAATTTTTTAACTCTGTTTCTAAGGTTTGATAACCTTCATGGCTAATATAAGGCGAGGATTTTGGGCGGGGTGGTTTCCATCTGGACATGGTGAGTTATAATGTACGGTTTTTTAATAAATCAAAGAGTTCTACATGCAAATTTCAGACAAAATGGCTGTTACTATTCATTACATATTAACTAATGGTGCCGGAGAACAGTTAGATAGTTCACGCGGTGAAGAGCCAATGGTTTATTTACATGGACAAGGTCAGATTATACCTGGTTTAGAGTCTGCTTTAATAGGAAAGAGCGCAGCTGATAAATTTAAAGTAACTATAGCACCTGAAGATCCTTATGGCGAAAAAAGCGATGACATGTTGCAAACTGTACCTCTTTCAATGTTTGAAGGAATTGATAACGTTGAAGAAGGTATGCAGTTTCATGCTGATGCTAGCGGTGGTGTGAATGTTGTAACTGTAACTAAGGTCGATGGCGATGATGTCACTATCGATGGAAATCATCCTTTAGCAGGTGAAGCATTAACGTTTGATGTTGAAGTTATGGACGTAAGGCAAGCAACAGAAGATGAATTAAGCCATCAACATGTACACGGTGAAGGCTGTAATCATTAATCTGTATAGTGTTTTCTTATTAGGGTAAGAAAACAGGCGGCCGAGATACCAGATGATGCAAATAACATACACATCACCATAATCTGGTATCTTGCTGCAATGAAGGGTGATACACCTGACAAAATCTGACCTGTCATCATGCCGGGTAAAGAAACTATCCCCACAGCAAAAAGCATGTTGACCGTTGGAATCAGTGAGGCGTTAAAAGCATGGTTTCTGGCTGCCAGATAATTATTGTTATTGTTAAATTCTGATTGGAAGCGTTCTGCCGCCAAGCTAAGGCTATTCATGGCATTTGCTAAAACCATCCCACCCAAAGGAATGGTGTAACGTGGCTGGTACCACGGTTCTAATTCTAAAACACCTAATACAACGATCGATAAGGTAAATCCACAGGCAATCAGTAATGATAATGCGGCTTTACTAAATAAAGGCCAACGATTTTCTTTGACGGTACCTAAAGCAATCCAGCTTGAAAAAAGTAACATCACCGTTAATACTAACAATGTAATTAAAGCTGAATCTGAGTCAAAAATGGTGTTTAAAAAATAACCAATAACCAGCAATTGCGCTAGCATTCTGCACATTGCATAAAGCGTATATGTGGTTTTTAGTTTCCATTTTATAAAAATGATGAATACAGTTAAAACTGGGATAAGGGTATATGCCAAGTTAGTTAAAGGGATTGTTTCAATATTATTCATAATTAGGGGGTGTCCATGCGATATCTAATTTTACTCTGTTTGTTTGCTTCATTTAATGTATTTTCAGAGACTTCTTTGTGGCGAGTTAGTAAAGGAAAGTCTGAGCTATTTATTGGCGGCACCGTTCATCTGTTGAGTGCAGATGATTACCCTTTGCCCGTAGAGTTTGAGCGGGCTTATAAAATATCTGACCAGATTGTTTTTGAAACTGATTTGGCAGAAATGGCCAGACCAGAAGTTCAGCAACAGCTGTTACAGCGAGTGATGTATAAAAAGGGGCAGTCACTTAAAAATGCTATAAGCAAACAAACTTATAAAGCATTAGCCGAGCATTCTGCTTCAGTCGGACTGGATATGAATGCTTTAGATCAATTTAAACCACCCATGGTGATACTGACTATAGTAATGGCTGAATTGCAGCGTTTGGGGATGGCTGAGAATGGGGTGGATGATTATTTTAATCAAAAAGCAATTGCTGATGCTAAATCATTAGGCGCTTTAGAATCATTACAAGTGCAGTTAAACGTCATAGAAAACATGGGCAAAGGTCATGAAGATGAGTTGATCATGAGCACTATCGCTGAGATGAAAGAATTACCTATGGTAATGGGGGATATGAAACGCGCATGGCGTACAGGTAATATCAAAATACTGGAAGAAATTGGTATCTCGCCTATGAAATTAGACTACCCCGAATTATATCAATCACTTTTGGTTAATAGAAACAATGCATGGGTACCCAAGATTGAAGCATTGCTGGCTACACCCGAAGTGGAATTTGTTTTAGTGGGGGCTTTGCACTTAGTTGCCAATGAAGGTGTTATTTCAAAATTGCGTGCCTTGGGATATCGGGTGGAGTTATTTTAAATATAAGGTATTCGTTGAGATAATGATGTAGAGTGGCCTTTAGTCCGCCACTCTACCGGTAGGGCTTGCATTCTCTAGCTGGAAATAAATGCAGTTAATAGCTGAGCCCCATCCAACACCCCTTTCTTTAGAGCGTTCTTGCCGTTGGTGTGAGCAATTTTACTGGCTGATTTCCCTGCTGCCCAGTTGGCTACCACCGCTAAACAGGCATAATTAATATCCAGTTCTTTGGCTAGCGCGGCTTCGGGCATACCTGTCATCCCCACTAAGTCACAGCCATCTCTTTCCATTCGGGTTATTTCAGCGGCTGATTCTAGTCTGGGCCCTTGCATGCAACCATATGTACCAGTTGTACTAATGATCTGATTAACTTTATTTGCGGCTGTTATTAATCGTTTACGCAGAGATGGTGTGTAAGGGAAGGTGAAATCAATATGGGTGACAGCTTCCAAGTCATCGGCAAAAAAAGTATGTTCACGCCCATAGCTGTAATCAATAATTTGATCGGGTAATGCAATGTGAGCAGGCTCCATCGCAGATGTAATGCCACCTACAGCAGCAACGGCGATAATTTCAGTCACTCCGAGTTGTTTTAATCCCCAGATATTGGCTCGGTAATTTATTTTATGCGGGGGAAGGGTATGAGGGTTGCCGTGGCGAGCTAAGAATATAACGTCTTTTCCATTGATATTCCCCTGAATATATTCAGCAGAAGGTTTGCCATAGGGCGTTTCTAAAGTTTGGGTAGAAGTGATGTTTAAACCGTTCATTTGACTTAAACCAGTGCCACCAATAATTGCGAGTTTTGACATGATTATTCTTCTTCCTGACAGGCATAAATTCCTGCGGTATTTCTAAGGTAACCTTTGTAATCCATACCATAACCAAATAGATAACGGTTTTCTACTTCAAGGCCCACAAAATCAGCAATTACCGGTTTTTTATGATCTAGTTTCTTATCTACTAAAACAGCAGTATAAACAGATAGTGCACCTTGGTTTTTGCAATAATTGATAATCGCTTCAAGGGTAATGCCTTCGTCTAGAATATCATCCACAATTAAGATGGTTCTGTCTTTAAGGCTGGTTTCAGGTTTTTGTAGCCATTGGATGTCGCCGCCTGAGGTTTCATTGCGGTAACGACTGGCATTAATGGCATCAAAAGTCAGTGGAAAATTTAAGCGAGTGAGCAGTTTTCCAGAAATAACAACACCGCCATTCATAACAGATAGAAAAACAGGGTTTCTATCGCTTAATAAATAATTGATTTTTACGGCCATATTATCAATAGCAGTCTCAACTTCCGATTCAGTATGTAATAAATCGGCGGATGATTCTATTTGGGATATTTCATCAAGCATTTGTCAGATTTTTAATTTGGGTTGAAATTTGTTGCCATTTGTCAGTGTTCATTAACTGTTCACGGGATAAGCTGGGTTTACCCAGCATGGCTTGCAGTCTTTGTTCTCGTGTTTTATCTTGGGTGAT
>DAOVVZ010000428.1:0-2558 GCA_030636915.1 Methylomarinum sp.
CATAACAGTTGCAGGCTTAACCATAAGGTTAGGAGCAACAACAGCTAAAAGACTAGAAAAACCGTCTTTGTTGTTTGTTAAGCAGTTTGCGAAAGCAGATTCTGCAGCTGAACCACGAGGTCCCATCATTAAATCGATATGAGCAACTTCGTTTCCGTCACCGTTTAAAGATTCGCCTACGCGTAAGTTATTGATTGTAGCCATTGAGCTTCATCCTATTAATAAAAAGTAAAGTGTTAAAGGACATTTTCATGCCGCTTGAAAAATTTTACCACTCCTTAACTGCATTAGCTAGTCCACCTAACAGCAAATGCTTCCATTAAACTTATTAATACCGTCGCCACCGTCAGGTCGGCCGTAGTGCCAGGGTTAATATCTTTAGCCTTAAACTGCCTATCCACTTCATGTAGCATAGGTAATAATTGTTCAGGGTCTGTTGTATCCAACAAGGCATCGTCGACTGTAGTTATTTGCTTAAGTACCCATCCTGTGTACTTATCGCCGTATTTGCGTTCAATATGACTATCAGGAAAACGACTTAAAAGCCCTGTAAATACAGCAGCTGCAGCCCATGTCTGATCATCAAATTTAACGAAGGCATTATTATACCTCAAAATTGCAAATTCAAAAATATCTTTGTAATTTGTTACGAACTGCATGGCAATTCTATCTTTATCTGCAGCCATTGCCATAGCTTGTGTCAATGTCACTTCTGCTTTTTCACTGACATCTTGATTTTCAGCCTCACCCAATCCCCCCGGAGCTGCTAAGCTTATAGCTTTAAATACCCAGTCAGCATCTTCAACCGTGGTATTTTCAAGAATGTGCTGCAACGCATCCGCTAAAGTCTGTCCTTTTTTTTGTTGATAATTCGCTTCAAACAAGGGGGCACATAACAAAAGAATACCGAGATTTGTATTACAGCCTACGGCATCTCTTGTTGCCTTAACTGAATAATATATTTTTTCACCTAGTGAATAATCAGGGTTTGTTATTGGCCTAGCACTAACCTTTGAACTCAGGATAAAGTCATCAACCGTCATATCATGCCCAGCATTGTATACACTGACATTTCCCGGCTTAAAAGCCTGCACATCACATTTACAAGCTTGTTGATACAGCTCTATCAAATGATTTTGAGTTATCATGAGGCGACAACACTATCTAGACTTTGGTTTAAACAACGCCCAATCAGGTCACTAGCCAATAATTCAGCCACATTTAAATCACAGACACTTTCTAAACCTTTCCATGCAGGAATACTATTAACTTCAATCACACTGTATTGGCCATCTTTATCCTTAATAACATCAACCCCCGCATAATCCATAGACAAGGCTTGGGTTGCATTTATCGCTATTCCAGACAGCAATGGATCTAGCTCAACGATTTCACATTTTGCCCCACGCGCCACATTATTTAACCAAGATGTACCGCGTCGACGCATTGCAGCAATAGCGACCCCAAAAATAACAAAAACCCGGATATCAGAGTAACCTTCACCCTCACAATCAACAAAACGCTGCAAATAATAAATACCATTACTACTGGTTAACCAGAATAAATCTGTCATTTTTTCCAGTCGCCGTACACCTTCACCCTGAGAGCCAAATATAGGCTTGCTGATTAACTGATACCCTTGTTTTAATTCTTGTTCCGCAATGGCTAGAGCTTCTGTTCTATCTCTAAGCACCCATGTTAAAGGAGTATTTATTCCTGCATTTTTTAACAAGAAGCTTGTCATGCCTTTATCTACACTTTTTTCTACTGCATGACCATCATTATAGACTGGAATACCCATGATTTTTAAAGCATGCAAAATATCCAGATAAAAAACAACTTCCTGTAAAGACCCGCCTGGCACGCCTCTGACAAAAACGGCATCAGGCATCGCTGACTCAAAACCGGGGATATTAATTGATAACCCTGTTGAATCCAGATTGATTTTACATTCCGTCAGAGAAACGTATTCACCCGTATACCCTCTACTGGCAAAAGCAAGACGCAATTGCTTACCATGCCAGCCAGGATCATCTGTAAAAATTGCTATTCGACCCAAAAACCAACCTCAAAACATATAACAACAGTAGGTCAACGATAGCTTAACCCGACAACAGAAAAAATGTTGGGTTACGTTAAACGCTACGCTTATTAAGCTAACCCAACCTACATTTATATTAGATACTTATGCGCCAAAAGATTGATCTAATAGTGCATTATCCAGTTTTCCCGCTCTATAACTATTACCTGTCTCAACATTCGTTACAATCACACTGGCTGGACTAAATAACATGCCATCAATTTTAAAGAAATCATAGTTACAGGCTTTAAAAATTTCTGCAAAAGGCTTGCCGTAATCTTTAGATGTTGAACTTGGTAATGCATTAGCTAATTTTTCAGCTTCTTCATCACTACCTTTTACATAAAGCTGAACTTGCCCTGCAAATAAAATAGCATCATTAGTTCTACCCATTGCTTTAACAAAGTCTGGGTGAGGAGGACAAACTGGAGCACTACCACTACCATCAATGATATTTTCTAAAGGGAAATGTAATTCA
>DAOVVZ010000375.1:0-2991 GCA_030636915.1 Methylomarinum sp.
ATCAAAGCTGTAACAGTACCTTCTATCATTCTGACTATATTCCGTTTCCCAATATTAGCAAACATTAAATCTGTACTAGCTGATGCAAATTTAACCTCAGGTACGTTTTCCATCAACCAATCATTAAATCGCGCCTCCAAAGCTAATACTTCATTTGAGCTTAAGTTTTGTATAGTAACAACTAATCTAATACCCGACTTGTCTATATTAATTTGATCATTTATATCCAAGCCGTAAGGTAACGACATTTCAAACATTAATAAGTACTGCGCAGCCAAGTCTTGCCGTTCAGGTAACTTATACCAAGCATCATTATCACCATGCATGCTTCGATTAAGTCGTTTATAAGTATCACTTATGGTATTAACATGTGTCACTTCGGGTTGTTGTTTTAACCAAATAGCAAACTGATCTATCTTCTGTAAAAAAACAGGGCTATTAACAGCCCCTTCTTCTCCGGTATCCATTGAGTACTCAATAGAATAAGTCCCTCCCATGTTTTCATTTAGAAAATCAGTTGCTTGTCTAAATGCTATTGTTTTGTCAAAATATTTTACAAACTCATCATTTAATTGATTTAAGGGTAAACAACTTACAAATAATATCGCAATAGTCATATTCAAGACTAATAACCATTTGTATCGACGAGCGACAAATTTTGCTAAATAGCTAATCAATAAACGATCATTGCTTGAGTTTGTTTGTATTTTAACCTTAACAGGCACCACACTTAGTATCGCAGGTAGTAAAGTTAATGTGAGCCATAATGCCAAAATTGCACCAATGGCAACTACATTCCCTAAATCTCTAAAAGGAGGTGAGTCGCTAAAATTCATACTCAAGAAACCAATAGCGGTGGTCACACTGGTTAAGAAAATAGGTTGAAAATTTACTCTAAGACTTTCTCGTATAGCTTGCTGTTTTTCTTCACCCAACCGCATGTTATGAAGCATAGTAACCAATAGATGCACACAATCAGCCACAATTAAAGTTAAAATTATAATAGGAGCAGCAGCAGAAGTTGAGGTCAAAAACAACCCCATCCATCCCATCGCCCCCATACTTGCTATCGTTGCTAATACTATTAGTAACACCACAGAAAAAGTTGCACTAAAAGAACGTAAACAAAGCAATAAAATAACAACAACAAGACCATACATAATTGGCACTAAAGTCGAATTATCATTCAATGATGCTTCTGTAAATGCATTTGCCATCATCACTACACCTGTTAGGTGTAATTTAACATTAGGGTATTGTGATTCAATCTCGGCTGCAATTTCACGGGCTTTATTTGCAACATCCAGAGATTCAAGGCTATCCTTTCCTGGTAACTGGATAGTTACATTTACTCCTGAAACATGCCCTGTTTTTGAAATCAGCCGATTGACTAATAATGGCTCACTAATAGCAATACGCTTTACTCTATCCAAATCATCCTTTGTTAAGTTAATTGCATCCTCAACTAAACTGGAAACAATAAGGTCATCTTCTTCAGCTACCGTATGTTGAAAGTTAGTAATCGAATCTACCCGACTTGAATAAGGAATTTGCCAGGCTTTCTCTGTAAGATCAGCAACAGCTTGCAATGTGTTTGGAGTAAATACTTGCCCATCTACCGGTTGGATAACAAATAAAATATTGTCACTTTTACTATAAGTATTTTGAATAGCCTCAAAAGCTATTAACTGAGGATTATCAGCACTAAAATAAACCCGATAATCACTTTTAAATTCGAGGCTTTTAGCGCCTGTAGCTAACCCAGCAACAAATAAAATTGAAAATAAAATCACCCACCAAGGATGGTTTGTTACAAATAACCCTAATTTTCTAACTAACTTTTTATCTTGCATTATCCCTCCATTAACCTCGCGAAATAAAAACTTTTCTATTATAAAGTGAGTACACGCATAAATTTATATCTGGTAACTATATTTATATCCCAATAAAGCTATTTTCTTTACTATCAGTCCAGCCTAAAACAAAAACACGAGCATTGTCAAAACTCTTTACAACAGTGGAAAAGCACAAGCAATCATTACTCTTGAACCGAACAAATACTCAGCAGAAACCTGCAACGAAAAGGGTTTACCAATCACAGTCCTGACACTGCGTTTGGTTCGCGTAGAACTGGACAATAATGAGGTTGAAGTATTAATTACAAACTTAATAAACGAACAAATTTTCCCAGCTAAAGAATTCAAAGCTTTGTACCACTTAAGGTTGGGAATTGAAGAAAATTATAAGCAATTAAAACAATGGTTTGAAATAGAAAATTTCTCGGGGAAATCGGTACTATCAGTCAAACAAGATATTTATGCCAAGGTACTGACAACAAACCTGACTTCTATAATCGCTAATGCAGCCAAAATACTGGTAGATAAGGCAACAGCTCAACGAAAGCACGCCTATCAAGTCAACTTTGCACAAGCTGTTTCCAAGATAAAAAATACAGTAGTGGAACTTCTTATGCTATCAAGTCACTATTTACAAGAGAAGTTGAAAGCACTGGTTGACTATATTGCCTGCACTATTGAACCGATACAAAAAGGGAGAAGTGATAGTAGATCAACATCAAAAATGAAGCATAAATTACATTTTTCGACTTACAAAAAAGCTAATAAATCAAATAGTTACAACCGAACTTAATAATATTGGCCCTGCCCCCCCTCATTTAGAGCCTTTATTTTGTATTTCTAGCTGATAAGCCTAACAAAGCCACCTTTTTTATTACTGCTGCTGAGGAGCCAGTTCTGAGATTATTTTATTAAGCTCTTTATGATAAGAAAATTTTCTACCCATTTGAGTTAAAGTATTGAATATTTTTTTTGCACCACCCAGATTATTACTTTTAAGCAATATTTGCGCTTTATGAAATTGTAAAACAGGATTATCTGGTTGCAATCCAATTGCTTGGTCAATTGCATCATTAGCTTGATCAAGATTGTTATTTTTTAAATAAACCATAGCAACAGTGTCCAAAATCATAGG
>DAOVVZ010000053.1:0-7239 GCA_030636915.1 Methylomarinum sp.
ACCATAGCGGCACATTTAAATTTAGGCTGCCCAGACGATATCAGTAACGAAGACATTCTGAAGGTAGCCCATATTAATCTCTATGCAGGTAATAAAGCGCTCAATGCCCTAGCTACCCAAGCAGCCAATGAATATTATAGTGATGGTCTAAAATTGTTGTCAGAACAAGCCTGGGTTGATCACTATTTATTGATGTATAGATTACACCAGAAACTAGCAAAAACCGAGTTGATGTGCGGTCGATATGAGTCATCTGAAGTTCTGCTTAATGAGTTGTTGCAACGTGCTGTCGATGATTTGGATAGAGCAGAAGCATTGGCGGAGCAAACGACTTCATTATCTTCTATTGGCGACTTTATCAAGGCAATTGACACAGCTAACAGGGGCTTGGCTTATTTTGATAAAGCGATTCCCGAAGATGATGAGTTGGTCAGACAGCGTTTGCAAACATTGATGCAGTCGATAGACGATAAATATGGTGATGTTTGGGATACCATTCTAAACATGCCGTTTACTGAGGATAGAAAAAGTAAAGTCGAGTTGGTTTTTTATAGCGAACTAATTCCTGACTTATATATGTCTGGGCTAGTTCCTCAATTGTATCTATCGGCGGCTCAATCGACCCTGCATTGTTTGCAGGGCGGCATGGATGAGTCGGTGATATATTCTTTCTCGATTATGGGGCTAAATCTGGGTGAGCAGGGACAATTTGAAATGGCCTTTCGTTATCAGGACCTGGCTCATGATTTGTGCGCCCGTTATCCCGATACCTTTGGTGCAACACGGGGCATAAACGGGATAGTCTGGTGTAATATGCATTCACGCAGTCACCCTAAAGAAATCGTTGAATACTGTCGGAAAGGTATCCAGTGTGGTAAGAATTGCGGTGATTTATATAATGCAGGTTTGTCCTACGGACCTTTGATGTGGAATTTGCAAGTTCAGGGTAGTAATTTTACGGTAATAGAGGAAGTTGCGAAAGAGTGTCTGGAGTTTTCTATTAAGAATCAACTGTCATTTTCAGTCGGTTTGGCAGAGGCAGTTCAGGCTGGTTGGACTGAACCTATGAAAAATGCGCGAGCTATCACGGTGCCTATGGATGAGAAACTGGCCTTATGGAAAAGTCGGAATCATGTCGCCTCTGCCGGGAGTTATTTCGTGTTACTGGGCATCAGTCATTATTATTTTGGCCGATATCAAGAGGCTAATGAATGTCTGGATACAGTCCAGGGGTTTCTGACTGGAATGACCGATAATGTACTAAAACGGCAGTGGTATGCTTTCAGGTTATTAAATACCCTACGTTATACAACAGACCCTGCGGAATCAAGACAAGCTTTGCAGTCCCGATTAACACCACTTTTGCAGCAGTTAGAAATCTGGGCTGCGCTAGGGCCTTTGCTAAAGCCTTACCTGGCCTTATGTCATGCTGAATGGAATCGATGTTTTTCCGATTCCTCGGATACTTGTATGTATTATTTGCAGGCGATAGAACAGGCGCGTGCGCAAGACTATGTTTTTTTAGATGGCTTTATTAATGAATTATTTGCTGAATGGCTATTACAGAAAAGCTGGGTCAGTAGCCAACAGTATTTGAAGCTAGCACTGCAACTGTATCGAGACTGTGCTTGTAAAGGAAAAGAAATTCAACTGCTGGAAACCTACCCGCAAGTATTTAAAAACGAACCGGGGGTGTATTCTGAGGAACAGATCGATAGTGATGAAGGACATACCTTACCTGATCTTGATGTAGATTATCTAATTAAATCATCTCTGGCTTTGTCAGCTGAGACTGATCAAGTACAACTATTGTCGAAGATTATGAGTGTGGTTTTGGAATGTTCAGGTGCTCAACAGGGTTTTTTATTGCAGAAAAAAGATAAAAACTGGTTGTGTCTGAGTGAAAAGCAGGTTAATGAGAAAGCATCAGAAAATATAATTCCCGCCCCACTAAACGAAGTAAGCAATATTTGTCAGGGTATTGTGCATTATGTTAGTAGAACTCAAGAGAGTGTGGTGTTGGCTGATGCTCTTGAGTCTCCAGAGTTTCAAAATTTACCAGAGGTCTCGAACTACTCAATACGGTCTTTGTTATGTGTTCCTGTTATGCGTCAAGCTGATTTAGTGGGGATATTGTATTTGGAAAATCGTTTATCACCTAGTGTGTTTACAGCAGATCGAGTACGAATGATTGAGTTACTTAGCTTGCAAATGGCTATTTCCATAGAAAATGCCCACCTGATATCGGAAATAAGCGAGTTCAATACGGAACTGGAACAACGGGTTCAGGAAATATCCCAGAAGAACAGGGAAAAAGATCATTTATTGATTCAACAGTCAAAGTTAGCGACGATGGGTGAAATGATCAACAATATTGCCCATCAGTGGCGGCAGCCTTTGAATGCATTAAGTTTGTTACTTGGAAATTTACAGGATGCCAAACAGTTTGATGAATTGAGTTCAGAATATCTCGACCAGCAAATTGAAAATGGTTTTAACTATATAGACAAAATGTCTAATACCATTAATGACTTCAGGGACTTTTTCAGTCCTCATAAAGTGCGTGAGGTCTTTAGTGTACAGCAGGCCGTTGAGGATGCGATAGTTCTTGTGGAGGCAAGCTTTAAGGCACATAGCATTCAGATCATCGTAGATATGCCAAAAGATATAAAACTTTATGGCATACTCAATGAATATGCACAGGTTGTGTTAAATTTGTTAACTAATGCCAAGGAAGCTATTCTTAGTCATAAGGCTACTGGCGAGATAAAAGTCAGTTTGGCGACTCGACAGGGTAAAGTCTATTTAACTGTTCATGATAGTGGTGGTGGGATCGATGAGGAGATTCTGGAACATATCTTTGAGCCTTATTATTCCACCAAGGAAGGCGGTATGGGTATAGGCTTGTATATGTCTAAAATGATTATAGAAAGCAGTTTGAATGGACAAATTGAAGCCTGTAATAAACAGGAAGGCGCTGAGTTTTCAATTGTCGCACCTATCCTTTCAGATAATATCGATTACCAAAAAATGATTCAATCCGATAATAAGGTGGGGCAATGACAGATTCTGAGCAAACCAATAATGCCGATATACTCTATCTTAGATCGCTTAGTATTTTATATGTGGAAGATGAAGATGAGGTCAGGGATCAATTAATGGCTTATCTTAAAAGGCATTGTCGCAAGGTCTATACTGCTGCAAATGGTAAAAAAGGCTTGGAGGCCTATAAAAAACATAAACCTGATATTGTCGTTACAGATATTCTGATGCCGATTATGGACGGTTTAATAATGTCTGAAAAAATTCAGGCTATTAATCCACGAGCACCGATCATTATTATCACGGCTTTTGAAGAACCTCGTTATTTTCATCATGCGATTGAACTGGGTGTACACCAGTATGTTAATAAGCCTGTTAAGCTGCCTATTCTTGAACAGGCTTTGTTGAAATGTGCACGGGTGCTTAGAGCTGAAGCAGCATTGAAAGAAATAGAAGAACGCTATCGGGTATTATTCAAGTTATCGCATATTGCCATTTCAGTTGCTGATGCCGATCATAACTCGCAACACGTGATTATTAAGGGAGGGGCTGCAAGCCAACCTCTTGAAGGCGCATTAATTGATTGTAACGAGGCTTTTCTGCAATTAATCGATTATCAAAATATCAAGGAGTTGCAAGACCAAGACTTGAATATCTATTCTGTTATGACGGAATCATCTGCAAAGCTTTTTAATGAACTTGTACATGATGAATTATTAGTTAGAGGTTTTTCTTCTGAATTTGAACTTGAATTACTCAGCCAAAATAACACTAAGATTCCAGTAATTTCCCAATTGATATTACGTTATTCAGATACCGGAGAACCGATGGAAATCTGGATGGTTATGAGGGATATCAGGGAGCGACGCAAGGTTGAAGAAAAATTACGATTATCAGCCAAGGTTTTTGAGTCATCCAGAGACGCTATAATTATTAGTGACCATGATAATAACATTGTCTCAGTTAATAGTGCATTTAGTGAAATTACGGGTTATGAGGCCAAAGATGTTATCGGTAAAAACCCAAATATTCTTCAGTCTGGTCGACATGACAGTGCATTTTATCAGCTACTATGGTCTGATTTGAACTCGAAAGGCTATTGGCAGGGCGAAATATGGAATCGACGGAAAAATGGTGAAACCTATCCAGAATGGATATCGATCAGCCTGGTTTATGATGATACCGGTGATATTTCTCATTTTATTGCTATCTTTAGCGATATTTCTGATATTAAAACAACTGAAGCTCATATTGAGTTTTTAGCCAATTACGACCCATTAACCCAATTGCCCAATCGGCGCTTGTTTATTGATAGACTGGACCAGGCAATCAAAACAGCTGCTAGAGAAAAAAGCCGGCTTGCTGTGCTTTTCTTTGACCTAGATCATTTTAAAACGATTAATGATTCTTTGGGACATAGTATCGGCGATCAAATGTTGATAGAAGTAGGAGCGCGTATTAGTGACTGTATGCGAGAAATTGATAGTGTGTCGCGCTTATCGGGAGATGAATTTGCCGCAGTCATTTCGGATATTTCTGAGATCGGTGATGTGATTACTGTAGCCAACAAAATCATTGAATCTATACGTAATGCCTTTAAGATCAGGGATTATGAGTTGCACGTTACCGTTAGTATCGGTATTAGTGTTTACCCAAGTGATGGTAAGAATTATGAAATACTGCTAAAAAATGCTGATACTGCTATGTATTGCGCTAAAAATAGTGGGCGTGATAATTTCGAGTTTTTCTCACCTTCAATGAGTACCCAGGCTCTAGAAAGGTTGGCCTTAGAAGGTAGTTTGCGCAAGGCCGTTGAAAACAAAGAATTACTGGTGTTTTATCAACCACAAATACAGATTGATACTGGAAAAATTGTGGGTATGGAGGCCTTGTTGCGCTGGCCACATCCGGAAATGGGTATGATCCCACCGGATAAGTTTATCCCTTTAGCTGAAGAAACAGGCTTGATTATACCCATTGGTAAATGGGTGTTAATTGAGGCTTGCCGGCAAAACAAAGCCTGGCAAGAGCAAGGTTTAACAGCTGTGCCAGTTGCCGTTAATTTATCTGCCGTGCAATTCCGGCAACATAATCTGTTGGAAATAGTACAAGAAACTCTGCTTGAAACAGGATTGAAAGCTTGTTTTCTGGAGTTGGAATTAACAGAAAGCCTGTTAATGGACTGTTCCGAATATAACATTACCTTGTTAAGAGAATTCAGACGATTAGGTGTACACTTATCCATTGATGATTTTGGCACAGGCTATTCATCACTCAGCTATTTAAAACGCTTTCCCATTAGTAAGCTAAAAATTGATCGGTCTTTTTCTATGGATATCCCAAAGGACAAAAATAATGCATCCATTACTAGTGCTATTATCAGTTTAGGGCATGATTTGGGAATGAGTGTAATTGCTGAAGGTGTAGAAGATGAAAAACAATTTAATTTTTTACAGGCCCAGCAAAGTGATGAAATTCAGGGTTATTTGTTTAGTAAGCCTGTTCCACCTGAGGAAATGGAAAAGTTGTTATTAAAAGGCATCATAAAAACTTGATATAAAAAGGATTTTCCGTGGGCCGAAAGCAATTATACTTTTATGTAGAGTGACTGATGTGGATCGTTAAGCAACTACTCTGCCTGTCAATTTAGTTATCAATCAGTGTTGAAAACTTTCCAGTTGTCAATGTTGAATAGTTTCCTCATATCAATACTAGGTTCTAGCCATTGGCTAGCTTCTTCTGTCCACTTTATTTCAGCCATTCACTCACCCTGAGCTGCATTTATTCATTTAAAATGGTTTTCCCTTCCCGAGTCTATTAGCTCACGCTCAACCATTTGCTAAAAAGTCAGCTCTTTAAGAGTTTTTTCTTATGAAGAATCTTCAGGATTTGTATCTTTTAATGCTACAACTCCAGCATCAAGTACAATGACTATCTGCTGGATACAAATCCTACATTCACAAAACTATTAATCCTCAGCAATCCACTCTTGCAATGCAACAATAATCTCTTTTGCCTGCTTTTCACTGGAAATATTGAATTTAGATTTTTGTGAGTATTCACCATTTCTTTTTTGATAGCGACGAATGGTAAACTTATCAGGGCCGTATTCTTCTTTGGTACGATTCCAATCTTGATATCTATAAATAACCGTTGCCCAAGCGCCTTTACTTAAGACTTTTTTATCCAATTCTTTAACAGTTTCTATACCACCATCTTCGTAGCTTACCGTTAATTCTTCTACTGTTTCAGCCATTATCATTCCACCTTAAATTAATTTTTCAGAAGTCTATCACAATATGTTAAAAAATGACGATGTTACTCTGTAATAAACAGACCAAATGCACGACTACCTTCACCTGTTTCAATCGTTTCCACCACTGTTAAGGTTTTTGCGTCGATCACCGAGACATTATTATCAAACCAGTTGGCAACATATACATGTTGATCATCTGGATGTGTACTAATGCCTTCAGGCTTCTCCCCCACCTCTATGGTTGAAATAACCTTTTTTGTTATCGTATCAATAACAGAAACCGTACTGTCATCTTGGTTAGTTACAAATAACAAACTGTCTTTTAATGCTAATGCTGTTGCATAAGGTCGCTCACCAACTTTTATTGTTGCGACAACTTTTAAATGGCCATTATCCAAAATAGTCACATCATCACTTTCTACATTTGCGGTATAAACACGCTCACCTTTTTTATCTACTGATAAGCCAAAAGGGTGCTCACCCACTTTTGTAGTATTTCTAATCCTCAGCGTTTTTAAATCTATCTGTGAAATAGTATCATCTACACGGTTAGCTACGTATAACCAGCGATTATCTAGGCTTACCATCATGCCTGAAGGTGATTTACCAACTTTGATCACTTTTATTAACTGAAAGTTCTGAGTATCAAACACAGAAACTGTATTTTCATACCAGTCAGCCACAAAGACACGCTCACCTTTTGCGTCAACAGCAATACCTAAGGAAGCACCACCTACTTTTACATCCTTTATTTTCTGAAACGTCTGACTATCTAACACAGAAAAACCACCGCCATTAGGTGTACTGATATAAACCTGCTGCTGCTGATTATTTACAGCAACGCCAACTGGTTTTCCGGTTACTGATAGCGTTTTAATGACTTTATTGCTTTGTGTATCAACAACTGAAACTGTGTTGTCCAATTGGTCGGTAATAAAAGC
>DAOVVZ010000149.1:0-4982 GCA_030636915.1 Methylomarinum sp.
GATGAGAAACCCTTAATTTTTCGTAACAGTAAAAATTCTAAAAAACTTTCATAAATTGTAAGAGCGTATTGTTATTTTATTTCCCCTCACCCAACCCTCTCGGCAATTGCTCCTGCATTGCTCTAATCACCTACATCCATGTAGGCATCCCGCCAGAGAGGGCTAAGAACAATAGCTATCGATTTGAACTTCCAAAAACAATCAGAGTCCCTTTTTGAACGCAATCCCCTGATCACCCCAATGGATGGATACATGCCTTTCTACCAATTAATTTTCTTTATACTCCTCACTGCCTTTACTCAACAAACTCTAGCACTCGGTACTCCAGACCTTTTACCACCAGAACAGGCATTTAAAGTTTCAGCCAAGGCCATTTCTGCTGAACAGATTGAAGTTTCATGGGTGATTGCCGATGGTTATTATTTATACAGAAATAAAACCAGCATCACCTCCGAGTCTGACGCTATTCAACTAGGCGTACCTGACATGCCTACGGGCAAGACCAAACATGATGAATTTTTTGGCGATACCGTTATTTATCGGAATCAACTCAAAATATCCATCCCTATTATCAATAAAACCAAGCTACCTGCGTTAAGCATTCAAGTTAACTATCAGGGCTGTGCGGATATTGGTATCTGCTACCCGCCACAAAAAACAAGCTTTACCCTTGATTTACCCCAACTACCAAGCAGTTCAAAAGCTGATCCAATTAAGCAGCTGCTTAATGGCTTTAAAGGTTTAAAGCTTAATCTTTTTGAGGATGAACTACTCCCTGCCGAACAAGCTTTCCAGTTTTTTGCCAGCGTAAAAGATGCCAATACCATTCATGTCAATTGGCTGATTGCAGATGGCTATTATTTATACCGAGAAAAAGTACAGCTTAATCTTATCAATCAAGATGCTATTCAACTGGGGCAGATAACTATTCCGCAAGGCACGCCTTATCATGATGAAGCCTTTGGACAAGTCCAAACATTCCATAATGAACTGAGCTTTGATATACCGCTGATTCGTTCAGAAAAATCAGCGCAAAATATCACACTTCTAGCCAAATATCAGGGCTGTGCAGATCGCGGTGTTTGCTATCCTCCAATGGAAAGCAAAATAGAGTTAAATATACCTGAAGCTCAGCAGTTACCCCCCCAAACTAAGGCAACACCTCCGACTACCAAGCTATCGGAACAAGATCAGATTTTTCAATCATTACAAAGTGATTCTTTTGCTCTCACATTACTAAGCTTTTTTGGCTTTGGACTTTTATTAGCTTTTACCCCCTGCATCTTTCCTATGATTCCTATTTTATCAGGCATTATTGTTGGACAAGGTGAATCTGTCACTACTAAAAAAGCCTTTTTATTATCTTTTAGCTACGTTTTAGCCTCTGCCTTAACTTATACCGCTTTCGGCGTTTTAGCAGCCTTATTTGGAAGCAACCTACAATCGACATTCCAGGAACCTTGGATTATCGCTGTCTTCAGTGGTATTTTCATCCTGTTATCTTTATCAATGTTTGGCTTTTATAACCTAGAGTTACCTAAAACGATTCAGGCAAAACTACACAACTCTAGTGATAAACACAGAGATGGTTCGTATCTGGGTGCTGGCATCATGGGTTCACTTTCATCATTAATTGTTGGCCCTTGTGTCGCAGCACCACTAGCCGGTGCGCTTATCTATATTGGACAAACTGGCGATGTAATTCTGGGCGGTTCCGCTTTATTTGTTATGGGCTTTGCCATGGGTTCGCCATTATTGTTACTGGGGGCATCAGCTGGAAAACTACTGCCTAAAGCAGGGCATTGGTTAAACTCCACCAAAGCTATTTTTGGAGTGCTGATGTTAGCTGTCTCGCTATGGATGTTAGATCGCATTTTACCGGCACATGTCACCATGCTACTTGCCGCAGCACTGCTTATTATTCCTGCAATTTATTTACGCGCCATTGATCCTTTACCTGAATCACTCTCTGGCTGGCATAAACTATGGAAAGGCTTTGGTATCATCATGCTGGTGTATGGTATTTTACTACTGATTGGTTTAAGCATAGGCAACAGTAACCCTTTACAACCCTTACGTGGCATTGGGAGTGCTAATGCCACTGAACAGCACCAAGGCCTAAGCTTTAAACAGGTATCATCAATAGCCGAATTAGAGAAAATACTGGAACAGGCTAGTAGCAACCAGCAGTGGGTCATGCTGGATTTTTATGCAGACTGGTGTATTTCCTGCAAAGAAATGGAAGCCTATACCTTTACCGATGAAAGAGTGAAACAACAGCTATCTCGCTTTATATTGATTCAAGCGGATGTCACTAAAAATGCCAGCGATGAAAAAGCACTATTGCAACGCTTTAACTTGATTGGCCCTCCTGCCATACTCTTCTTCGGACCAGATAAACAGGAAAGAACTGCCTCCAGAGTGATTGGCTACCAAAATAGTGAGACCTTTCTAGCCAATATCAATAATCTATAGTCCACATGAATAAAAATACATTCTTAATTATATTGGTCGCCTGTTTTGCCTTAGCTGCTGGCCTTTTTGTGCAGAACTTATCCGACACCACCGCCAAATCCACAAACCCAATTACTCTTGAATTCAGTCTAGCGGATTTATCAGGTCAACAACGCAATATTACAGAATGGCAAGGGAAAATTCTCGTCATCAACTTTTGGGCAACCTGGTGCCCCCCCTGCTTAAAAGAAATCCCCGATTTTATTCAGTTACAAAACCAGTTTAATAACAATAACCTGCAATTTATAGGTATTGCCATCGATGATAAAGACGCTGTAAAAGAATACCTCAGCACTATCAACATCAATTACCCCATGTTAATCGCTGGAGATGAAGGCATTAGCTTATCTAGACAGTTAGGCAATGTAATAGGTGCCGTTCCTTTCACCCTCATTGTTAATCAACAAGGCCAAATTATCTACAGGCATCCGGGCGAATTAAGTAAAGAAAAGATAGTAGAAATCATCAAACCGCTGATATCAGCGTCTCAAAACAACGACAATAAGACATAAAAACAGCTTGTTTTGTCGCTATCTTATGATAAATAACATATATCTGGACAAAACCATGCAAATTAGGCAAAATTACCTACTTAGATACTTCTAACATAAAATTTTAATGGCAAAAATTACCGTCCTTAATGGCCCGAACTTAAATTTACTCGGTGTTCGAGAGCCCGGACACTATGGTAATAAGACGCTGAAAGATATTGAAAATGCAGTCTATTCAAAAGCTGAGAGTCTAGGTCATCAACTGGATTTTCATCAATCCAATGCTGAGCATGAAATTATTGATCTCATTCATAATGCTTTTCATAACAATGTTGACTTCATTATCATTAATCCTGCCGCATTCACCCATACCAGTGTTGCCATTCGCGATGCCTTGCTTGCGACTAAAATACCTTTTATAGAAGTACACTTATCAAATGTTCATGCCCGTGAAAGCTTTAGAGCTCACTCTTATTTTTCAGATATTGCCATAGGCGTTATTTGTGGACTAGGTGCGACCGGGTATGAATTGGCATTACAAGCCGCCCACCAGATATTAGCAGAGAGAAAGTAAACGATGGATATTAGAAAAATAAAAAAATTAATCGAAATTATTGAAGAATCAGATATTGCTGAAATTGAAATCAGCGAAGGCGAAGAGTCAGTACGTATTAGCCGCTACTCTTCAGGCATTCCTGCTCCCGTTGCTGTCGCAGCACCTGTCGCTACTATTGCAGCTGCCGCGCCTGTCGCAACAGCTATCGCTGAAGCAGCTATAGAAACGCCTAGTGGTCATGTTGTTAAATCACCAATGGTTGGAACTTTCTATAGCTCAGCGTCACCAGAAGCCGGCCCTTTTGTAAAAGTCGGCCAAAAAGTATCTGAAGGTGAAACACTTTGTATCATTGAAGCAATGAAAATCCTTAACCAAATCGAAGCAGATAAAAGCGGTACGATTAAACAAATCATGGTAGACAATGCACAACCTGTCGAATATGACCAACCTTTATTCATTATTGAGTAAACCACACTAGGTAAACATATGTTCGATAAAATTGTAATTGCCAATCGCGGCGAAATTGCCTTACGGATTCTTCGTGCTTGTCGCGAGCTTGGTATAAAAACTGTTGCTGTACATTCTGATGCAGACCGTGATTTAAAACATGTTCGTCTTGCTGATGAAGCCGTCTGCATAGGCCCTGCATCTTCAGCAGGCAGCTATTTGAATATCCCCGCTATTATTAGCGCTGCAGAAGTAACTGATGCAGAAGCAATTCACCCAGGCTATGGCTTCTTATCAGAAAATGCAGATTTCTCTGAAAAGGTCCATTTAAGTGGCTTCACTTTTATTGGTCCAAAAGCAGAAACCATCCGTCTGATGGGAGATAAAATTTCTGCCAAGAAAGCAATGGTAGCCGCTGGGATTCCTTGTGTTCCTGGTGACGGAAAACCCCTAACTGATGACAGCAATGCCAATTTAAAAATGGCTCAAGATATTGGTTACCCTATTATAGTCAAAGCTGCTGGCGGCGGAGGTGGTAGAGGAATGCGCGTTGTGCATACTGAAGCCGCATTATTAAATGCGATTTCATTAACCAAAGCAGAGGCTGGTGCCGCTTTTGGTAATGATACGCTGTATATGGAAAAATTCCTGGAAGATCCGCGTCATATTGAATTTCAAGTAATGGCTGACTCTTATGGCAATGCCATTCACTTAGGCGAGCGTGACTGCTCAATGCAACGTCGCCATCAAAAAGTGGTTGAAGAAGCACCTGCTCCTGGCATTACTGCTGAAGAACGTGAACGCATGGGAAATCTTTGCACTAAAGCCTGTAAAGACATTGGTTATTTAGGCGCCGGTACTTTCGAGTTTTTATATGAAAATGGTGAATTCTATTTTATCGAAATGAACACCCGTGTTCAGGTAGAACATCCTGTCACAGAAATGATTACAGGCTTTGATATAGTAAAAGAACA
>DAOVVZ010000151.1:0-4945 GCA_030636915.1 Methylomarinum sp.
AGGAGTGCGTTTTGATGCTTATAATGAATATGGTACAAACTTTGCGCCTCGTATTGCCATAACTAAAGATTATGGGATATTTCATTTTAAAGCACTCTATAGCCATGCCTTTCGCATTCCCACCGGTGGCAATTATCAGAAAAATGCTGAATACAATGAGAACCCAGACACAACTGAAGAAATATCCCAGGTGGATCCAGAACATACACGTACAACTGAAATAGAGCTAGGCTTTCACCCTACTGAATATTTAGACTGGACAGTCAACTTATTTCACATTCAAAGCGATGATATTATTCTTTATACAGTAGACCAGGATAATATTGATTTTTTTATTAACGCCAAAGGTCAGGATACCCAAGGGATTGAAACAGGGTTACGCTACAAAGGCGATTCATGGGGTTACCTAGACTTAAATTACTCATATTATCAATCAATCAAGAATACAGCTGAGAAGTATCAAATACAGACAGCTGAAGGACAAATACATAAAAAATTAAATGTTGGCTTTCCTAGTCATAAAGTAACCTTAAATGCCCATAACAACATCACATCTACATTATCATTGAATCAAACATTAATTTTTGCGAGTGACAAGTATGGTTACAATGGTGACACCTTAACTCACCATGCACCAACCTGGGTTTACAACATTTTCCTACGCCAGAAAAATCTGTTTATAAAAGGTTTTGAGGTGGGACTGGGTGTATACGACCTGTTTAACGAAAAAAGTGAGTACGTTCAACCCTACCATGGCGGCCACCCAGCTTTACCCGGTAGAACAAGAGAAGCAATGCTTAAATTATCTTATCAATACTAACCGAGCCAGTATCATACCTACGAATGCATACTAAGCAAATTCTGTGTTTTTTAGCTAAAACAGTGATGGTTTTATCCATGATACTGCAGCCGAGCTATGCATTGGATCAGCGCGAATTAACAATTAAAGCAGCCTATCTATTTAGGTTCTCGTTATTTGTTGAATGGCCAGAGACTAGCCTTAAATCTGTTGATATGGTTTTTTGTATTGCTGGTGATGAAAAGATCACCCAAATATTAAAAGATGTATTAAAGGGTAGGCAGCGGAATCAACAAGCTATCACTGTAACTAAAGTAAAACCCAAAGATGATCTATCTATATGTCATTTGCTTTATATCCCACAAACTTCTGCGCTAACAGAGCATTTTCTGAATGCCGTACAAAATCGCCCTATATTAACCGTAGGTGAATCAGACATATTTCTACATCAAGATGGCATGATTTATCTTTTTAAGAAAGACAATAGAATTCGATTTGCTATCAACCAAGATGCAGCAAAATCAGCTAATTTAAGTTTTAGAGCTCAACTACTCAAGCTGGCGGAACAACCATGAATACGTCAAAAAAGTCGATTAAAGCTCGGTTGTTCTTTATTCTGGTCTTGACTAGTTCAATTTCTCTATTGATTGCCGGCTCTCTTTTTATCTTTTTCCAAAGCCTGCAAATCAAACAAGATATTCGTGAAAACCTTAGTATACAAGCGAATGTCATCGCAGAAAATGCAAAAGCCACCATTGTCTTTGAAGATATTGAAGAAGCAAATACCCTGCTTTCATCATTGCACTATGACACGCAGATTATCTCGGCTATATTGCTAAACAATAAAAAACAAATCCTAGCACAGTATCAGCGACATAATGTTACATGGAAACCCAATTTTTCTGTTATTAATGAATTTGATAGTACAAAAGAACTTTATCAAGAAACCAACTTTTACACTGTCTACACAAAATCAATTGATTCACAAGGTAATCAAATTGGTTACATTCTTTTATATGCAGATTTCTCTCGCTATTGGCAGTTACTAAAAAACTCGGTGTTAGTGGTATTTATCGTTATTACGATCGGCTTTTTAGCCGCCTTAATATTATCGTATGTATTACAAAAACAAATTTCCAGTCCTATTCAATCATTTTCGGATTTTGTTAGCCACGTTACACGAGGACAGAACTATGACCTAAGAATTGAAAATCGTAGTTATACCGAGATAGATCAATTAAAGTTGGCTTTTAATAACCTATTAAGTCAAATTGGCAATGCGATTTCTGCAAGAGATATAGCTCAGGAAGAATTAAGGCAATACAGTGTTAAATTACAAGATGAGGTTATCAAACGTACCTGCGAATTAGAGCTGGCAAAAAATGCCGCTGAAGAATCATCAAAAGCAAAATCAGCATTTTTAGCTAACATAAGTCATGAAATTCGTACTCCAATGAACTCAATCATCGGCTTTACCAAATTAGCACTCGAAAATACCAGCAATCCACAGCAACAATATCAACTGGGCTATGTGACTGAATCAGCCGACTTATTACTATCATTAATCGATGACCTGCTAGACTTTTCTAAAATCGATGCTAACAAGATAGATCTGGTATGGGAGCCATGCGATCTGTATTCAATTTTGGATGAGGTCAGTCAAATGATGATGCAAAAATCAGCAGAGAAAGAACTTGAGTTACTCATTAATATTTGTCCTTCCGTACCACGTACAGTATTAGTCGATGCTCTAAGGTTAAAGCAGATACTCATCAATTTAGTTGCTAATGCCATCAAATTCACGGAAAAAGGAATTGTTAGGGTTGATATAGTTTCAGCTAAACCTGGCAACCTGAATATTACAATTATCAATTTTAGTATTAGCGATACTGGTATAGGTATGGATGCTGAGACATTAAGTAAAATATTTGATGTTTTTACCCAGGCTGATGCCTCAATAACCCGAAAATATGGTGGTACAGGTTTAGGGCTAAGTATCTGTAAAGAACTGGTTTCCTTAATGGGGGGTACTTTACATGCACAAAGCCAATTAAATCAAGGCAGTCAATTCTCTTTCTCACTCCCCTTGCAGGTTGCGCCTTCTATTACACTAAATGATACACAGCCAACATTCAGTCATCCACTGAGCATTATGCTTATTGAACCACAGCAACAAAATAAAGCACATTTAACTGCCCTGTTAAAAAGCATAGGCTGTCACATAGATTCTGTAGACAATGCAGATCAAGGGTTAAAACTATTGTCACAGAAGTCATTTGACCATGTTTTAATTCGCAGACATTTGCCTGATATAGACTGCTTTTCTTTAGTTCGTCAAATACGACACAATCATCATTCCTCTATGATGAATATTTCTATTCTTGATTCAATTTTAGGTGAACAAGCTATTAATGCCTTTGCTAAACAAGAATACCCTGTCAGCTTTATAAAACTACCTATTTTTGACCCTGCACAGCTTTATCAACACCTGTCATCTAAAATGATAAGCGATAAATCCAGCCCTTCATCATCACTGAAAATAGAAAAAACCAGTAAAAAATTATCAACCATCCTGATGGTTGATGACAATGAAATCAATAGAATCCTAATGACCGAAATATTAAAAGGGGAAGCTGAGCAGTTACTGGTAGCAGAAAATGGTCTACAGGCAATTAAAATATTACAGCAACAAAAAGTCGATTTAGTGTTGATGGATATACAAATGCCTGAAATGGATGGTTATCAAGCAACACAAATCATACGCCAAAAACTACAGTTAACGAAACTTCAAATTATTGGTATAACGGCTTTTGCAGCAGAAAAAGACAAAAACCGCTGCATGCAAGCAGGAATGAATGAGGTAATGGTCAAACCCATAGATATTGATAAATTCAGATCATTATTACAAACAACAAATAAAAACAATCAATCCATACAGAAGGATGCAGACACCCTATTATTTGATATTCCATTACCTAACATTGATGTTAAAACAGGCTTATCAAGACTACACAATAATGCGGATAATTATAAAAAACTGCTGTTACTTTTTTATAACAAATACCAGCATAAATATCTTCAGCTAGAAGCGTTATTAACACAACAACAATGGTCTTCTGCTGAGAACTTACTACATGATTTAAAAGGAGTTTGTACGGGTTTAGCTATTTCAGAACTTGCTGAAACAGCTATTTTACTTGAGGATATGACAAAAAGAAGGGATATTGAAGAAAGCTTGTTACAAGATTTCAAGTATCAGTTTAATACACTGATGACCCAGCTTGATACACTTGAGAAAAATACTCAGTCTTAACCTATACTCAGGTTGGCATCAAATTGAATATTCTCAGCACCATTTAACACCATAAAATGCTTACCCCGTGAGCGTGATATTAAAGTAACACCTGCTTGCTTTGCCATATCCAGCCCCATTTGGGTGGCACCAGAACGTGATAACAAAACGGGAATCCCCATTTGTGCCACTTTTATCACCATTTCTGAGGTTAATCTTCCAGTGGTATAAAAAGTGGTATTTTCACCACTTAACCCATTCAGCCACATATAACCGGCTATTGCATCTACTGCATTATGCCTACCGACATCTTCTACAAAAAAATCAATTTTACTGCCTGTACATAAAGCACAACCATGCACTGCTCCCGCTTTTTTATACACTTCATTATGCTCTCTCAGAGAATCTAATAAAGCATAAAGTGTGGTTTGCTTAACTAATAACGCGGGGACTTTAATATCCTTTAATTTGTCCATTAAACGCCCAAAAACCGTGCCTTGCCCACAGCCAGTCGTTACGGTACGTTGCTGCATTTGCTTAGAGAAATCTGAATTTTCTTGCTGTGTCACCACGGCAACAGCTTCTGTTTCCCAATCAACCTGAACAACTTTGATTTCATTAATCGATTCAAAAAAGCCCTGGTTTTTTAAGTATCCTAAAGTCAATAACTCAGGATGCGTGCCCATGGTCATTAAGGTGACAATTTCTTGCTTATCAACATAAATGGTTAACGCGCGCTCTCCTACCAGTTGAATTTCTCGGTTATTGCCTAACTCATCCACTGCAATGGCGGGTTTAGAGAAGCCTAACCCTGCATTACTCATTTCAGGTTTATTAATGTTACTCATCCTTGC
>DAOVVZ010000409.1:0-2744 GCA_030636915.1 Methylomarinum sp.
AAATAAACAGCATGTAATTCAATATTTCTTTTTTATCTCTTGATTTATAAGAGAATATTGAAAAAAGAAATTATTTGATTTCTCCTCACCCCTCCCTCTCCAGCAGGAGAGGGCTTTTAGAGCGACTTCAACTTTTACCTGCTAGATAACAATGGGAAACTGATAATCCTTTTTAGCTTACTAAATCAATTTTTCAACATTTAACGGTGACATAGCCATTAAAAAAGGGGAAGAGAGTATTAACTCCCTTCCCCTTTTTCATTCAGAGAATATTATTCAAATGGGTTTTCAATAACAATCGTTTCATCACGGTCTGGACCGGTTGATAAAATTGAAATTTTAACACCCATTAACTGCTCTACCCTATCAATATAGGCTTTGGCATTAGCTGGTAGTTTATCGATCTCTGTTACGCCTGCTGTAATTTCACTCCAACCTGGCATGTATTCAATAACAACTTCACACGCTTCGTATTGGTCTGCACCTAAAGGAGCAACCTCAGTCAATTTGCCATTGATTTTATAAGCCGTACAAATACCAATTTTATCCAACCCATCCAATACGTCTAACTTAGTCAAACAAATACCAGATACACTATTCAATTGTACCGATTTACGCATAGAAACAGCATCAAACCAACCTGTTCTACGCTTACGTCCTGTAGTAGCGCCAAATTCATGCCCGTTAACGCCTAAATGCTCACCATCTTCATCATCTAGCTCAGTTGGAAAAGGTCCGTTGCCCACTCTTGTTGAATAGGCTTTGGTAATTCCCAAAACATAATCAAGATCTAAAGGCCCTACACCAGTTCCTGTCGCAGCACCACCAGCAGTGGTACTTGATGAAGTTACATAAGGATATGTACCATGATCTATATCTAATAAAGCACCTTGAGCACCTTCAAAAAGAATATTTTTATCCGCTTGCTGATAGGCGTTTAACTCTTCACCAATGTCAGTTAACATTGGCTTAACTTGCTCGGCCAATTTTAATGTTTTTTCTAACATTTCCTGATAATCAAGTGCTTCTGCTTTATAGTAATTAGTCAGCATGAAGTTATGATAATCAACTAATTCTTTTAGTCGTGTAGAAAACTCTTCAGTATTTAAAAGATCGCCCGCACGTAAACCTCTACGCGCCACTTTATCTTCATAAGCAGGCCCAATACCACGACCCGTGGTACCAATTGCTTTATTACCTCTTGCAACTTCGCGCGCTTGGTCTATCGCCACATGGATTGGTAAGATTAATGCACAAGCTTCACTAATTTTTAATCTATTTCTAACTGGAACACCTGACTTTTCAAGTTTTTCAATTTCTTCTAATAAAGCATCAAGCGATAATACAACGCCATTGCCTATCATGCATTCCACACCATCTCTTAAAACACCTGAGGGTATAAGATGCAAAACTGTTTTTTCGCCATTAATAACTAACGTATGCCCCGCATTATGTCCGCCCTGAAAACGAACCACCGCATCCGCTTGATCAGTTAAAAGATCAACTAATTTCCCTTTACCTTCGTCACCCCATTGCGTGCCGATGATTACAACATTCTTACCCATAATTATCTCAATTTACACTAAAGGTTTTACAACCCAAGTTTGGTTATCTTTTTCTAAAACAGCTGTACAAGCCAATTCATCAAGTTCACTAGCATGCCCAGGTAACTGTTGAACCACAGCGACCCCTTTTGCTCTTAAATCCCTTACCATTTCTGTGAGTAAAGGATCATCAGCTAATGGTGCATAGATTAGTTGTTCAGACTCGTCATCCTTGATGCTTTGGCGCAATGAAGCCAACACTCTTAAATCAGCACTAAAACCTGTCGCAGCACGCGCTCTACCAAAAAACTCACCTATATTGTCATAACGCCCACCTCTTGCTATCTCTCTACCTACTTCAGGTATAAAAGCAGCAAAGACCATACCTGTATGATAGTGATACCCTCTTAATTCAGATAGATCAAAACTTACAGACAATGATGGATGGCTAGTACTTAGTTTGTTTGATATTGCTTGTAAATCGGCCAGCGCTTCAGTAATTGCTGGGCATGTACCTGCCAGAATCTC
The DNA here is from genome assembly GCA_030636915.1 of Methylomarinum sp. Taxonomy (GTDB): domain Bacteria; phylum Pseudomonadota; class Gammaproteobacteria; order Methylococcales; family Methylomonadaceae; genus QPIN01. The sequence goes on from DAOVVZ010000409.1 coordinate 2,073, forward strand.
TGTTGCTTTATCTAAAACATTAACGCCACCATTTAATGTAGGCAATGCAATAAAAATAGCTTTATATTTTTCATTAATATCAAAAGCTGCGACTAATTCATGTAATTCTGTACGTGCTTTACGCTGTAAAACATCAAACAATTCAGCTTCCTGCTGCTGCGTTAATCCCGCTTGCTCCGATAATGCCCGGTAAATACCGACATGCCCAAGATCTAAATGTACATTTTGTAAGCCAGTCACTGCAAGCATTTCAAGCATTAACTGAATAACTTCAAAATCACTTTCTATTCCAGAATGGCCGTAAATTTCAGCACCAATTTGCATTGGGCTTCTGGTTTTCTCTAATGAATCACCTAAAGTTCTTAGCGTGGTTCCTGCATAACACAGTCGAGTCGGTCGTTCATGCTTCAAATTATGCGCATCAATGCGTGCAACTTGAGGCGTCATATCTGCTCGGATACCTAACATTTCACCAGAAATTTGATCTGTTAGTTTAAAAGTTTGAAGATCAAGATCATGCCCAGAGCCCGTTAGCAATGAATCTAGAAAATCAACCACAGGAGGAATGACTAATTCATAACCCCAACAAACAAATACATCAAGCAATTGGCGGCGTAAGGCTTCCAAATGTTTGGCATCTTTAGGTAAAACTTCTTCTATACCTTCGGGTAA
>DAOVVZ010000307.1:0-3498 GCA_030636915.1 Methylomarinum sp.
AGGAAGCAGTTGTTTTGGAAAAAAGAGCTGGGTGCTTTATGTGTTTGATAGTGACTTGTTAACACAGCAAATGGAAGAGCAAAAATTTACGTTTAGTCGGTGGATTGATGATACAGGAGCGCTTTTGAACGTTAATGGTCCTGCTGATTCAAATCATATGTATTTGGCTTATAGGGCAGGTTTTTTTGACGGAGCATTAATTGGTGTAGTTGATCCTTGTTTTGACACGAGTAATACAGTAGATATTGGGGTGGGTGAAGGATCAAGAAATTATTTGGTGGCTGTTTCTGCGCCTTTGTTAGGTGATAGTGGTGAGTGTGGTGTAGCTTCAATCGTCTTGGAAAAGCCGGGAAGATCGGTGTTGGTTGGTGAAGACACCCTTTCGACAACAGAGCAATATATTTCAGTATTTCCTTTTAGTGATGATCAATATCTGATAAATGTAACTGGAACGGGTATTAATCCTCTTTTATCTGAGGTTGCAAGCAGTAGCTCAGCTGCTTTTAATGTGAATACTGGTGAACTTACCTTGCCAAGAGTACGAGTCTCTGGCGATGTTTTTCACGCTACCTTAACCTTAAGTCAACAATTTCAGCAGGTGAGTGATCAACAGCAATCTGGTACTAATGATAGTGTAATGAAATTTGTTTTGTCAGAGATTGGGGTTTTAAGTGTTGAGGAAGTCGTAGATGCATATCGTGCTACATTTAATTCTTCGAATCAGCAGGTTATCATTCCTCGTGTTACTGTAGAAGATATGGCGTATTCGGTTATTTTGCAATACTATCCCGCTGTTGACGGGAAAGATGCATGGTTTGAGGTTGTAAATATTGAAGAAATTCAATAAATGATAGCTAATAGTGCGGACTCTGTGTCCGCACTATTATTATTTTAGAGCGACGATGCCTGATAGTTTACGCTAAAGTCATTCATCGTTGATAGTGCGATAGTAAGGTCGTTCAAATTTTCAAGCTGGAAGGCGTTAACGCCCACGCGAGATAAGTAAAAAACTTGATCAGCCATGAATTTGCCAATAGCCCTGATTTCACCTTTATAAGCAAATCTTTCGCGTAATAAGCGTGCGTGTGAGAATGCTCTGCCGTCTGTAAATGCAGGAAACTCGACAGCTACTAAAGGTATGTCTGTTAAGTTGTCAGCAATTTCTTCAAGCTTATCTGCAGGTGCGATCCTAATACCAATACGACCTTGGTGGTTGCTCAGTGCTGATTTTTCTGTTTTCCAGCGTGTTAAAGAGAGAGTGATATCACCTTGAGAAATATCCTCGTCATCGGCAATATGAGTCCAGTGGTCTTCTATGATTTGTTTGTCTTTTATGATTTTCATGGACTTGCCTTAATAGACTGCTTCTTTAAATGGAGTAACGCCAATACGGTTAACCGTATCCAAGAATATTTCATCATCATGGCGATGTTTTATATAAACATCCAGAATAGTTGTAATCGCTTGAGTAACTTGGTCTTTAGCAACAGCGGGACCTAATCTTTCACCAATTGCAGCATCATTCTCATATGATCCGCCGAGCGTTAATTGGTACCATTCAACGCATTTTTTATCGACACCAAATATACCAATATGGCCGACACTTTGGTGTGCGCAACCATTCATGCAGCCAGACATATTGATTTTTAAGTCGCCAATATCGTGAATGTAATCAATATCATCTAATGCTTCATTGATTTCTTTAGCTATGCCAATGGATCCGGCATTTGCAAGCGCACAAAAGTCTAGGCCCGGGCAGCAGATCATATCTGTAGCTGTACCTATGTTGGCTGTGGCTAATGATAAATCATTTAATTTTTGCCATAGATCAAATAAATCAGCTTGTTTGACGTCAGAAAACACAAGATTTTGTCTGTGAGTTGCTCTTATTTCGCCAAAGCTAAAATTATCGGCTAAATCTGCTACTGAATCTAGTTGGCTATCAGTAATATCACCTGGAGGTGAATCAGGCGCTTTTAGCGATAGATAAACAGCACGATAACCCGCTATTTTATGTTCGGCAGTATTATGTTTTACCCAAGTTGCGAAATCAGGGTTTTGTTCCTTATGCTGATCAAAAGAGATATCGTCGTTAGCATTCGGCAGGTAAGCCGGTGGGGCAAATTGAGCTTGTATAGATGCGATACGCTCATCACTTAGCTCCATACCATCTTTAATTTGTTGCCATTCAGCCTCTACCCATTCTGTCATCTTTTCAAGGCTACTTTCTCTGACAAGGATTTTAATACGAGCTTTGTATTTATTATCGCGTCGACCATTGAGGTTGTATACGCGAACGATAGCTTCTAAATAAGAAAGCAGGTGTTTCTTTTCTAAAAAGGGGCGGATCACTTTGCCAATAACAGGTGTGCGACCTAAACCTCCACCGACAAGCACTCTAAAGCCTGTTTCCCCTTGCTCGTTTTTAACAATATGAAGTCCAATGTCATGAAATTGAGTGGCTGCTCTATCACTCTTAGAGCCGCTAACCGCAATTTTAAATTTACGAGGTAAGTAAGCAAACTCAGGGTGTAATGTGGTCCATTGGCGGATAATTTCGCAATAAGCACGTGAGTCTTCAATTTCATCGGTACAAACCCCAGCTAAGTGGTCAGTCGTAGTGTTTCTTAAACAGTTGCCGCTGGTTTGGATTGCATGCATTTGAACACTGGCTAGATCAGCAAGAATATCAGGGATATTTTTTAATTCAGGCCAGTTAAATTGAATGTTTTGGCGGGTAGTAATGTGAGCATAGCCTTTGTCGTATTTTCTGGCTACATGCGCGAGCATACGTAGTTGGGCTGATGAAAGTAAACCATAAGGACCTGCAACACGAAGCATGGGGGCATGGATTTGAACATAGACGCCATTCATTAAGCGTAATGCGCGATATTCATCTTCACCGATTTCGCCCTTTAAATAGCGTTCGGTCTGTCCTCTAAATTGAGTAACCCTTTCATTTAAGAGGGTCTGGTCGTTGTCGTTATACTGATACATAAAGTGTTTTTGCGCTAGTTTAGAGCGAATAAATCAAGACCGCTAATCATATACTGAGACGCTTTAAATGACAAAGTTAATTGTAAGATGGTACCATTGAGGGTTGTTTTGTCTTGCTTTTAATCTGAATCCGTATTGGGATGTGGATTGAGGTTTAAATTAATTTACTAACTTGTTGGTCGGGGAGGTCGTTTTGTTGCGTTTGTTGTTGGTCTTAGCAGGCTTGTTGTTTTTACCTCAAGTGGCGGTGGCTGGGGAAGCTATTGCTAATTTAGGTCTTACAGGAACTGAGAGAGGGATTTATACTGTTCTCATTTTTATCATTGCTTACGGCTTTGTTATGGCCGAAGAATTCACAGGGATGCGTAAATCTAAGCCTGTTATTCTTGTTGCAGGATTGATTTGGGCGCATGCGGCTATTCTCGCAACTGAAGCAGGGGTTTCTACGGAAGATTTGCACGAAGCTTTTGAATTTAATTTAAAAGAGTACGGCGCTTTGAT
>DAOVVZ010000179.1:0-4579 GCA_030636915.1 Methylomarinum sp.
ATATAGGTACAGAAAATAATTTTCACAAAATGTTCTTTAAGATATAGCTTAGTTCTTTTATGAATGGGGTTTAATAACAGTGCGAAAACTATCATTAACGGGTATTCATAGATAGAGTTGAAAATTAATGGGGCGATAAAGCTGTTAAAAATTCCCCCTAACATACCTCCAAAAGACATTAATAAATAATACTGAGTTAGATAGTGTGTTGAAGGACGTTTTTTTGCCAGTTCACCATGACACACCATAATGGATATGAAGAAAGTCAACAGGTGAAAAACCAGTTCCAAGGAAAAAGAGCTTAGTTTCTGATCGGAGAAATAATAAATCAAAAAAGGTGTGATAACCCAGGGTTGTATAAGAAATATTTTTTTATGTATGGCACTGCTGTAACTGGAAAACACAATAATAAAAGAAAATAAATATAATGCTAATGGAATAACCCACAATAAAGGAACAGTGGCAATATCAATACTAATATAGTTGGTTGTACCCAATAATAAACTGGATGGAACAAAGGCTAGTAGTAGCCATTTAAGTTGTAATTTTAATCTCGGTTTATGGACTAAAGCCGTAGCTGATTTTTTAACGATGCCAGCCTGGAACTGTTGCCGTTTTAACTGCATCATACATAACGATATCAAACCACACATTAATAGAAAACCACAGCTCCAAAATAGCTGTTGCTGTGTTAAACCAATTTCTGGCTCTAATAAAAAAGGATAGCTTAACAAGGCGATTAAACTGCCACTATTACTGGCTATTGAAAGATAATAGGGATCATTACTCGTCTGATGTCCAATTTTGGAAAACCATTTTTGTAGCAATGGAGAGGTGGTGGATAAAATAAAAAAGGGCAGTCCAATAGAAACTAACAAGGTTGATAATAACCACACACTTGGATTGCCTCCGGTTGGGGGTGAGCTATTTTCCGGAATACTTACAGGTAAAAAACTTAGGCTAATGATTAATAATGTGCAATGTATTAACAGCTGCTTTCGATAACTGAAATGAGTGGAAAGTAGATGTGCATAAAGGTAGCCCAAAAAGAGAATGCTCTGATAAAAAACCATACAGGTATTCCATACAGAAGCAGAGCCTCCAAATAATGGTAAGAGTGCCTTCCCAAACATGGGTTGTAAAACAAACATCAAAGAAGCACTACTAAATAATGTCAGGGCGAATAAGAAAATAGGAGAAATGTCGCGTCCGGTTTTACTGTGTTGAGTAATGTCCATACGTCACCGCCTAGATAGCAGGTTTACGAATACAAAATTGAGATTGAGTTAGAAAATAATTATTACCTTATTGATCAGATTTCTACTGATTACTAATTTGCATTCAATTTCTAAATTTTTTTAGAAACTTTTTCAGCTTATAGAGTTCAATAAATATATAAGATATATTTTTATTTCAAATAATTTAAGACAATTTACTCATGTTTTCATATTGTTATGGGTTGTATCTAAGAAATTACATTATTGATTTGATAACCGGTTAATACAGAAGGACTCGAAAACTCGTGGAGAAAATTAAATGGCCCATCTAAACCTATGGGAAGATTTTAATCTATTAACTTAAGGAGCCTCTGGTTAAGTCTGGGCGAAGTAAATTCTGTTCAGAATATTTAGATCCAAGGAAAAAAAGTATGTAATAACAAGCAACTGCGGAAGTTTTTTAACGTAGATTATAAGTTCTTCTGAATATAAGGTACAAGTTCATAACTTGATCAGAGGTTTCTTGATCTTACAACAAGCTGGGGCTGCCCTAAAAGTTAAACCTATGTCACTAAATTGTTAACGAATCATGAAGTTGAATGGCCTTTCGTGTGTTCAAGTTCTAACAAGACTGAACCTTGGCTCTAAAATTAAGAGTAACAGCCTTTTTTAGCATTATAAATCTATCCAAATCGGAGGTAATAACTTGTGAAAAATCTATTATTCTCGACTGTTATTATTCTATTGTTTTTATTTTTTATCTTGAAACCAGATAAGCATGAAACGTTATCAAATTATGATGTTTACCAATATGTTAAAGAATGTAAGGCTGAACTTGGGATCACCAGGAAATTACCACCACTCTCATGCCTGGATGGTAAACAAATCCCTATCTATGTAGATAAACAGGAGATTCAAAGGGATAATTGGGAACAACTATCAAAAGCTAAAAAATGCGACAACCCTCATTGGCTTGGCGGTGGTATGGGTTGCTGGACATATTCGCATTTACAGGTGTTGCAACTCGATAATGAAAACATCATGGTAGTAAATTGCCGACAAAAAGGTAATCCGCTCAAAAAAAACTGGTATCGAAAAACTAAAACCAACCTTGGAATGAATCAGCAACAAAGAAAAGATCTGTATGAAAGTGCTTCTGGTGTCGAAAAGGCTGAGCGTTACTATCTCTACAACACGTTTAACGATATTGGAATTATTCTACGCAACACAAATACGGGAAAAAGTTGTTACGTCACTCAATATGGTGATGCTGTTGCTGGTTTTTTACCACCTCTTGACGAACCACTACCCAGAAAAAAAACTTTTTTAAAGGGGTTCAACGCTGAACAGGCGAGACCACCGAAAGAATTTCCACAAGCTCTCTGGTATAGGGATGCTAATCAGGCTTTTAAATCCCCCAGTTTTACCGCGAATGCTGGATGTATTGATTGTCATAATGCACACGGTTTCAAATACAGTCCTTACATCAATTCAAAACACGGATTACCTAATATTTTTGGCATGTCTGAGTTACCCATGTTGCCCGTGGGAAAACCCTTTAAAAATCGCTTCCGTAACTCTGAATTTCTTCAGGTCACGACAGAGCCAATTGATGGTGAGAAACAGCTCTGTACGCAGTGTCACAATATGACCACCTCGGGTACCTGTGGCTATAGTATTGATTATGCCACTGGCCATCCGAGTTCAACTTTGCACAGATGGTTAACGCCTAGCTCTAATGCTAGCTGGATGCCTCCGAGAAATGAGGATTTAGCAGTGGTTAAGAAACATGTAGCCGCAATGAAATGTTGTTGTAACAACCCCAACGCCAAAGGATGCAAAACTCGCAAATTTGGCCCCACTCTGGCTGATCTTCCTAAAGACTTTAGAAAGGGGGAGGGGTGGATTAGTGGGCAAGGGTCGAACTTATGCAAAGGTATTATGGATTCGTTACAATGGAATGCAGATAAATTCTAATGAATCTTCCATAAGATCCAGAAGGTTTTATCTTGAATGGGAAAGAAAATTGTGCCTCAGAGCTGGTTCAGCTGCTTTGTCAATATCTTGTGGCTGATAGATAACTGCAATCATCAAGCAAATGATACCGGCAGCCATTAATACTGGTTTGGAGTTTTTAAACGCAGTTAATCTTCCAGAATGACCAGTGCATAAGCAATTACAAACAAAGCGATGAAGCCTAGTTACACCGTTATAGCTACCGACTAAATATAGTATTCAAAATAGCCAATATCACTATATTGGCTATCATTCACGAAAGAAGACTTCTTGATAATATTCCAGGAATATTTGAGTAAAACATCATATGATATTTTGATGGTTTTGACTGATTGCGATAATTACTTTATTTTTCAAGGTGTTATATTGAATATAAGCTAGTGAAAACTGGTACAAACAAATCGCCCCATCATTCATTTCAAAGTACTTTTGACAAAGTTTTCAGCAATAGACTCTAGCTTGGCATTGATTATTGTATTTTCAATTTTATCATCAGTTGATATTTCACAAGCGACTCTTAAATAATTCGGTGTATAACCAAAAACCAACTGTTTACCATTATCTAAGGCTTGTTTATGACCTTCCCATAGAATCGCTTGTTCTTGATCTAAATTTTCCTCAATAAACTGTTGCTTCATGGATTCTGCTAATTCATGTAACTGCTTGCTACGTTGTTTTTTTACTCCATTGCTTAATTGATTGTGTAATGTCGCAGCCTTTGTGCCTTCACGGCTAGAATAGGTAAAGATATGGATGTGTCCAAAGCCTATTTTCTTTATAAAATTAAAACTATCCTGCCATTCTTGCTCTGTTTCACCAGGAAAACCGACAATAATGTCGGTAGTGACATTAAAGTGCTTAATTTGCTGGCGAGCTTGTTCCACCATATTGGCAAATTCTTCTGTTTTGCAGCGTCTTGCCATACGTCTTAATACGGTATCTGATCCACTTTGTAGTGGTAAGTGCAGATGAGGCATTAAACGAGGGTTTTTAAATAGGCTGAAGAAGCCTGAGGGCAGTTCCCATGGTTCTAATGAGCCTAAACGTAATCGTGGAATGCTAGTGTTGTCTAAAATAGCTTGTATTAACCCAGATAAATTACTGTCAATATCACTGCCGTAACCCCCTAGATGTAAACAGGTTAGAATGGCTTCATTAATACCTTGTTGATGCAAAGAATTGATTTCATCAATAATTGTTTGCACTGACCGGCTGACTTCTTCGCCGCGGGCAACGGTGACAATACAAAAAGTACATCGATAGCGACAACCATCTTGTACTTTGATGAATGCCCGTTGCCTACCTCGACTAAATAAGGATGTTTCACCGGGTTCGGTTGCCATTGC
>DAOVVZ010000356.1:0-3108 GCA_030636915.1 Methylomarinum sp.
AAGGTAAGGGCGTTTGATAAACAAGGTAAACCTTTCGAAATGGAGGCAGATGAGCTTTTATCTATTTGTATTCAGCATGAAATGGATCACCTTGAAGGTAAATTGTTTGTAGATTATTTATCACCCTTAAAAAGACAGCGAATTAAAGCCAAGCTGGAAAAGATACATAAGCAACAAGGTAAAAAAGTTTAATGAAAATTATTTTCGCAGGAACACCGGACTTTGCAGTCCCCGCGTTGCAAATGTTGATTAATTCAGCGCATGAAGTTTGTGCAGTTTACACGCAGCCTGACCGACCAGCAGGGAGGGGGAGGAAACTATCCCCAAGTCCTATTAAAAAATTGGCTTTAGCAGCTGATATCCCTGTTTTCCAGCCGGAAACATTAAAAGCAGGAGAGGATTTAAAGCAGTTGTCTTCGTTTGATGCGGATCTAATGATTGTGGTGGCTTATGGCATTATTCTGCCACAAAGCATATTAGATACTCCCAATCTGGGCTGTCTTAATATACATGGATCTTTATTGCCGCGTTGGCGGGGTGCTGCACCGATTCATCGTGCAGTTATGGCGGGGGATGAAAAAACCGGTGTGACGATTATGCAGGTGGTAAAAAAACTGGATGCAGGCGATATGTTGCATAAGGAAGAGTGTGTGATTGAAGCTACGCACAGTAGTAGTGATTTGCATGATAAATTGGCTGATTTAGGTGCGTTAGGTTTACAAAAGGTGTTATCGCAAATTGAAGCGGGTACCTTGGTTGCAGAAAAACAGGATGAGGCCTTAGTGACTTATGCTGAAAAGCTGGAAAAGAGTGAAGCTCAATTGGATTGGAGTTTAACTGCGGTAGAGTTGGATAGAAAAATCAGAGGGCTTAATAGTTGGCCGGTCGCTCAAACCTTGTTTCAAGGTAAAGTTTTGCGGGTCTGGAAGGCTAAGTTGGTTGATGAGGAAGTAAGTGCCGCCCCAGGAACTGTCACTTTACAAGGTAAACGGATGAGTGTGGCAACAGGCAAGGGCGTTTTAGACCTGCTGGAAGTGCAGTTGCCAGGTGGGAAGCGTATGGAAATTCGGGCTTTTTTAAATGCACATAAGGTTGATGAGGTTAAATTAGGCGAATGAGTTTACGATTAATAGCGACAGGTGTTTTGGTTAAGGTTGTTAAAGATGGGCAGTCCTTAACGGTTGCTTTGGAAAAAGCCTTTGAGTCTGTAGAGGACAGTAAAGACAGGGCCTTTATTCAAGCCTTATGTTTTGGCGTGATACGCCAATATCATCGCTTAGATTTTATTTTGCAGCAGTTGTTAAGCAAAGCCTTAAGAAATAAAGATACCGATATTAAGATGTTGTTATTGATAGGTTTGTATCAATTGCAATATATGCGGGTTAAGTCTCACGCGGCGGTGTCTGAAACAGTGTCTGCGGCAAAGAAAAAAAGTTGGGCAAAGTCATTGGTTAATGGTGTGCTTAGACAATATATTCGTGAGCAGGACAGTCTGGAAGATGCCGCCAATAAAGATCGTTTGGCAGTAAATTCACATCCTGAATGGTTGGTTAATAAACTAGAAAATGATTGGCCAGAGCAAGCAACGGCTTTATTAGCGGAAAATAACAAACAACCCCCTATGGTTTTGCGGGTCAATTTATCTCAAACAACGCGAGAGGCTTATCTTCAGTTGTTAATGGATAATGAAATTACCGCCAGTGTGGTTTCCTTTTGTCCGACTGCCATTGTTTTGGAACAGCCGGTTGCAGTTGAAAAACTTCCCCGTTTTAATGACGGGTGGGTTTCGGTTCAAGACACCGCCGCCCAATTAGCCGCGCAATTGTTAGATGTGCAAGCAGGGCAGTCTGTGCTGGATTTATGTGCTGCGCCTGGTGGTAAAACAGCGGCTATTCTTGAGGGGCAGGCCGAATCTATTTCTATGCTGGCAGTTGATATTGATGAGGGCAGGTTAACGCGAGTGAATGAAAATTTACAGCGACTTAAGCTACAGGCAAAAGTAATTGTAGGTGATGCATCAAAACCTGATGAATGGGCGCAAGGTCAGGTTTTTGATCGGATTCTTGTCGATGCACCTTGTTCGGCTTTAGGTGTTATCCGGCGACATCCTGATATTAAAATCTTGCGTAGAGAGACTGATATTTCTACATTACAAACCATTCAGCAGCAAATTTTAAATGCAGCGTGGGAATTATTAGCTCCAGGCGGTATTTTGTTGTATGCAACCTGTTCTGTTTTAAAACAAGAGAATGAGTTGCAAGTCGAAAGCTTTTTAAAGACACATAAGGATGCATCTGAAGTGGTTATTGAGGGTGAATGGGGCGTAAAGCGCGGGGTTGGTCGTCAAGTGCTGACGGGGGATTTGGCTATGGATGGGTTTTATTACGCTAAATTAATTAAGCAATGAAGATCTATGCTCTGATAGCCGTGCTGGGTTTGATATCAGAGCAAGTAGGGGCTGAAGTGTTTTCAGCAAGTATTCAGAATATTGGTGTCGAATTAATCGATAATCAGTATGAATTAAATGCGGATATAGATTACAAATTAAGTCACACAGCTAAAGAAGCCTTGTATAAAGGGATACCTCTGACTTGGTCTGTACTTGTAGAGCTTAAGCGTGAAGGTTTTTTGTGGGATTCCACGCTGAATGAAATAGCCTTAAAATATCAAATTAAAAATCATGCCTTACTGAATTTATTTAGCGTAAAAAACATCAACAAAGGCAGTAAAGAGATGTTTTCAACGTTAACGGCTGCCTTAAATGCGATGTCAAAGATTAGGCAATTAAAACTTGTCGATAACGCGGTTATCAAGCCGGTATCTGATTATTATGTAGCAATAAAGGTTGAGTTTAGTCGAGAAGCTTTGCCTGTTCCCTTGCGACCTTTATCTTACTTTGATTCGCAATGGGCATTGTCCAGCGATTGGGCATTATGGCCATTACAAAATTAAAATTCCCCATTAGCGTATCCATCCTGACTTTGTTTGGGTTGATACTAATGTCGTTGCAGTTAATGAGCACGGCAACGCAAGAGTCATCAGAATTAAGCGATATGTATTCGTGGTTATTATTAGGTAATAGCTTAGGGTCGATTGTGCTGTTTATTC
>DAOVVZ010000344.1:0-3205 GCA_030636915.1 Methylomarinum sp.
GGCTGTTGTAATTCCCAACCCATTCAGATGCACGCGCCTTTTTTTGCATCATCACTTTAGGCATAGTGACTGAAAGAATAACTGTTCCTGTCACATTTTTATCATTTGCTAAACTTTCCAGCACGGGATAAAAAGGTGAGCCATCAATTGCTAATTGAACCGGTTGTAAATGAGACATCTCTTTTACAGTGTCCAGGTCTACATCCAGTTGTATTCTGGAAGAACCTACTAAAATAATTGCCTTATCACCCAAGCCTGATGCTTTTCTTCGCTCATCTGCCCATAATTCTTTAGAATCAACAACTGAAGGTACCCAGCCTAAGTGCCTCAGTTTAATTTCAAAAAAAACAATAAAAAACAGACCCATAATAATAACGCCTATCCATACACTCAGCCAATGACCTATAGGCAATCTATCGTTAGAACTGGAAGTAGATAAACGCACGATCATCTCCTGATGCAAACAAATAAAGACTAATTAACTGAACTGATAATATAAGTGCTCTAAATAATGGATGAATACTCTTATAAAAACATTCAAGCGTCTTGTTTCTTAAACATATTTGCCAGATTAACAACGCTAAACTAGCAACTAATGCAATGAAAATATTTTCTATATCTATTGTTTGCTGAGTAATCGAGTGCCCAGCTAAGTTACTAATAATTTGGCTTGCATTATCTAAATCATGCGCTCTAAAAAATACCCATGTAACTGATACCAACAAATAAGTAGAGATAATCAGTAATATTTTTGTGACCCCTGACATTTTCTGAGTTACAAATCGACCTGCTTGTCTTTCCACGACCAGATATAAACCATGTAAACCGCCCCAAATAACAAATAACCAGGAGGCACCATGCCATAACCCTCCAATAAGCATAGTAAGCATTAAGTTAATACTGGTTTTTAATTGGGACCCTCTATTCCCTCCCAAACTGATATACAAATAATCTCTTAACCATGTGGATAAACTGATATGCCAACGCTGCCAAAAATCCCTAACACCTAATGCCGCATACGGGGACTTAAAATTATCCGGCAAAACGAAACCAAGACATAATGCTATACCGATAGCACAAGTTGAATAACCACCAAAGTCACAGAATATTTGCCCTGAAAAAGAAAAAATGGCTACCCATGTTTCTAAATTTCCAAACATTTTTGGGTTAGCATAAACCTGGTCAACAACTGGGGCAAAAATTGTATCGGCAAGAATGACCTTCATAAATAAACCTATGGTTAATAAGCTTAAACCCCACCCCAACTGATTCAAATCAGCTTTTCTTGGTTGCTCACATTGAGGCAAGAAATCATTTGCCCTAACAATAGGACCAGCAACTAATTGTGGAAAAAAGGATACATACAACGCATAGTCTAAAAATGAATGTCCAGGTTTAATTTTTTCTCTATAGACATCTAAAGTATACGACAAGGTTTGAAACGTATAAAAAGAAATACCAACAGGTAAAACTATATCTAGCGGCAAAGGTTGATAACTAATGCCTATTAAATCAAGCATCTCGATCATATTATCTAACATGAAATTGCCATACTTAAAAAAAGACAATAAACCAAGGTTTAGCAATAGACTTACGGTAACGTAGCGCTTTCTTGTAGATTTAACTGAACATGCATAAATTTTATGTGCAATCAGCCAGTCACAAAGCGTCGATAAAAAAAGCAGTACAATAAAAACTGGATTCCAGGCCGCATAAAATAAGTAACTCGAAATCAATAAATTTGTCTTTTGTGCTTTCCAGCTACGTAATGAGTGGTGAATAATCATTACGGCAATTAAAAAAACAACAAAAGTATAGGTATTAAATGGCATTTTTTCCCTGTCAATAATTCTATGTTGCGATCTGTTTTAAACACAATGCTAATGCACGCTGAACTGTCTGTTGACGAATTGAAGCCCTATTCCCTGTATAAGTCTGCATTAAACAATTTGCACTCCCCTCTCGTACCCCCCAGGCAATATATACAGTCCCAACTGGTTTGTCTTCTGACCCACCATCTGGCCCAGCAATACCTGTAACTGCAACAGCTAAATCAGCATCACTATTTAGCAGAGCCCCTTCAACCATTTCTATTGCTACTGCCTCACTCACCGCGCCATACTCATCCAATGTTGATTGTTTAACCTGCAACATCTCAACTTTAGCTTTATTACTATAAGTCACAAAACCTCTGTCAAACTAGGCAGAACTCCCTGGAATTTTAGTTATTGCTTGTGCTATTCCACCGCCAGTACACGATTCAGCCGTTGCTATCATCATGCCTTTTTCTTTTAGTGCTTCACCTAGTTGACAGGCAAGCTGATTTATTTGTTTATCTATCATTTTAAAAACCGTTTATTTGGTAGGATAATAGCATGTCTATTAAACAAAAAAACACGAACCAACACACACCCATGAGCAATATTTGCGAGTCAAATCACAACACCCCGATACACTGGTGTTTTATCGTATGGGAGATTTTTACGAGTTATTTTTTGATGATGCCAGAAAAGCATCTGAGATTCTTGATATTACCCTTACCAGTCGGGACCAATCAGCTGGCCAACCGATCCCGATGGCGGGATTTCCGCATCATTCCGCAGAAAACTATGTCGCTAGATTAATTAAGCGTAGAGAATCGGTGATTTTTTGTGAGCAGATAGGTGACCCTGCAAACAGTAATGGCCCTGTTGATCGTAAAGTTATTCGTACTATTACACCAGGTACTGCAACCGACGAAGCCTTACTGGAAGACCGTAAGGATAATTTTTTGGTGACAATCTGCCATACATCCAATACTTTTGGTATCGCTTATTCAGGTTTAAGTAGTGGTTATTTTGTGTTGTAAGAGGTTAAGTCAGAGGAGCAATTATTAAGCGAAATTGAACGACTCAACCCAGCTGAATTATTATTTAGTGAAGACTTAGCCGCATCTTGCTTAAGTTCTAGCGTGTATTTCGGTTTTCTTTGTTTGTTTTTGCTACTCATTTTTCACCTCTAATGACATTATAAATAGGTCTTTAGATGTGTCCTGCTTTATTAAACCATTTCAGTAGTTGGTGGCTCTATTGCCAGCTGTGATGTATTAAAATATGTGCTTTATGAATGATATTGATCTTTCTATTGTTATTCGTGAGTACCAAGCCCTCATTTATAACAATATTTATGTCATTCTTTTTTATTCAAACCAGTTATCTAATTCCAA
>DAOVVZ010000208.1:0-4306 GCA_030636915.1 Methylomarinum sp.
AAAAAATATAAAGCGGCTTATCCAGAAGCAATGACTAAATCTGGCATTATGCTGGGCTTAGGTGAGCAGGAAGACGAAGTTAATCAGGTGATGAAAGATTTGCGTGAGCATGGGTGTAATATGCTGACATTAGGCCAGTATTTACAACCGAGTAAGGATCACTTGGCAGTTAAAGAATATATCACTCCAGAGCAATTTGATCGCTATGCAGAAACAGCCAAAGCATTAGGCTTTAAAAATGTGGCTAGTGCGCCTTTGGTCAGGTCTTCTTATCATGCTGATTTGCAGGCTAAAGAGCTAACGTAATTACTTTTATTATGTAACACGCTTTAGTTGTCTGGGAATAACAAGACTTCATTATCTGCTTGCCATGCGGGATATTTATCCATAATGGATATAAATAATTCAGACTCAATATGCTGTTTTAACCAGAGTTTTAAATGGTTGTAACCCGATGATTGAAACCAGTCGGTATTTACATTGGCAAATTGACGGATAAAAGGAAATATCGCCATATCTGCTAAAGATATATTGTCACTACAAAGAAAGCGATGTTGGCTGAGTCTGTTTTCTAAACCAATCAAAAATTGTTCTGCTTGTTCTCGATAATAAGTCTCGTGCTGTTCTGGGTAGCGGTCGGCATATTTGTATCGATCCAGATAATATTTAAATTCCCCGTCATTATCTTGAATCAGTTGTTTAATGTCTTCTGTTAAGTCATTGGCCAGCCAGTTATCAGGATCATTTTGGGCTAATGCCCAGTACATAATATCAAGGCTTTCATCAATCACTGTTCCATCAGGTAACAGTAAAACGGGTACAGTGCCTTTGGCTGAAATATCCAGCAATTGTTGTGGTTTATTGCGCAATACCACTTCTCGTAATTCAACACTTATTGTTGAGTTTGCAATAGCCAGTCTTGCTCTCATAGCATAAGGGCAGCGACGGAAACTATATAGAATAGGATGGCTTGAATTCATCATAATACTCATTGGCATTAGTTGGCTGTTTCGAGTTGAAGCCAGTTGATTTCATAAGCAGTTTTCTCGCCAATAATGCATTGCGCAAGGCTTTCTGCCATTTTTGATTGTGAGGGGGATAAAGGGATCTTGGCTGACATGATTTCAGCTTGGGTTTGAGGAAATAGGGGTTGTAGATCGGGTTCCGCATAGCCATCAGGAAAAATGGGCTGATTATTGGTATTGTATTTATCGGTTGCTCCCACTGTATGTAACAGTTCGTGAGCGATAACAATATTATTTTGTTGCTGCTGATCTTTTTCAGCAAAAGCATGCACAATTGCTAATAGCCCTTTGTCCAGTCCCAGTGAATGCTGCAAAATTTTATCAGGTTCTGCTTCATGATAATGCACAAAAATTCTAACGCGATGTAGATTGGATTGATCATCGGGTGTATATCTAAAAGCCCAGTAGCGGAACTTGATGCCCCACCAGGCAATAGCGCTAAAGTGAGCGTCAGTCGAAGGAGATGTTGGTGGGTGATTAACTATGATGTCACCTAAGTGAGTTTGTGTCGGCTGCTCAACGCTTAAGTTGTAATGCTCTGCTTCACTCTGGAAAAACTGATCAATTCCATTAAAGGTTGAGCTATCAAGCTGTTTGATATATTCGTCTACAATAGGGCTGTTGTCGCCATTGATAGGGTAAATGACAACTTGTAACGGCTTTGTCCATGATCTGGATTTTAGTTTCTGATTTTTTGCATAAAAAGCAACAGCAGCAAAAATAGTGAGCAGGACTATAATCCTAAAGATTTTGAACAGAGTCTTCACTGACTTAAGCGCTTAGTAGACTCAGACTAACTTCTTCTACAATTTTGTTAATAATTGTAAATCCCCGAATTTCTAAAATTCCTTTGGTATTAAGGGAAATAATTAAGTGAATGGCTTCAGGGTAGCTGGCTAGATCTATATCAGCAGCAGAGGGCGTTGCTGGTGCTGTAGGGTGTGAATGAAAAATAGCAAAAAGTGCTTCATTTTTATCACGCATGCTGGTTATCGCATTAATCTGTTGCTTTTCATCCAGGTTAAAGCGTGTTGCAGCTTGCTCAGCGGTATTGTCAATTGGGTAGCAGGTGCTGGCTATACCTTCTTTAGCACCAATTAAACCGCAGACTTCTTGTTCTGGGGATAGTTGTGCCAAATGTAATAATTGGTTAGTAATTTTTCTGGGTAATTGGATTTCTTTAGTATTTATCATGGGTTCCATTGTCCTGTGGTTACTCTTGGGTTTCCAGAAAGATCTGTGTGGGTTTGGATGTTGTCATAATTAAAGCTATTAAATATGGCTTGTACAGCAATTTGTTGATCGTAACCATGCTCAATTAAAAGTGTGCCTCCTGGCTTTAAATAATGTTGAGCTTGTTGGGTGATGCTTTCAATATCTTTAAGGCCATTGTTATGTGCAATAAGCGCACTATCAGGCTCAAACCGAACATCGCCTTGTGATAAGTGTGGATCATCGCCATCTATATAAGGTGGGTTGCTGATAACTAAGTCAAATTTAGAGGGCTTGATATTATCAAACCAGTTGGATAAACAAAAGTGAATGTTTTGGGTTTGATGCGTTGCTGCGTTTTCTTGGGCAACCTTTAATGCTTGCTCGCTCTGGTCTGTTGCCCAAACCTTTAGGTCTGGGAGTTCTACGGCTAAGGTGATGGCAATAGCGCCTGAACCTGTGCCTAAATCAATGATTCTGGCGTTGGGTTTATCACTTAGTAAGCTTAGGCTCAGTTCAATCAGTAATTCGGTGTCGGGTCTTGGGATTAAGACATGTTCGTTGACTTTAAAATCACGAGACCAAAATTCTCTAGTGCCAGTTAGGTAAGCGACAGGTGTGCCATGAATGCGCTGTTCTAAAAGCTGTTGGAATAGTGATTGTTGTTCTGGTGTAAGTTGTTTTTCTGGCCATGCCCTGAGGTGTGAGCGTGGTTTCTTAAGCGCATGACAGAGTAACACTTCAGCATCGATTGATGCGGAGTCGGATGTGGCCGTTAGGCATTTTGTTGCTATAGTCAGTGTAGTTTGAATATCAGGCATGGCAAGCAGCTTTGAATAGGTGGGAGTAGGGCTGACTTTGTTTTGCTTATTTTCAATAAGCCTCAGTAGAGCAGGCTAAAATCCGCTCTACTGATGATAAAAGTTTAGTCATTACCTAGTTGTGTAAGTAGTTCTGCTTGATGCTCATTAATCAAAGGGTTGACCACATGTTCCAGACCACCCTGCATAATTTCATCTAGTTTATACAGCGTTAAATTAATTCTATGGTCAGTCATGCGACCTTGTGGGTAATTGTAGGTACGGATACGTTCGGAACGGTCACCAGAACCGACTTGTGATTTTCTGGTTTCAGCTTGTTCGGCATGTTGCTTGTCTTGTTCTGCTGTTAAGAGGCGCGATTGTAATAGTGACATGGCGCGAGCACGATTTTTATGTTGAGAGCGTTCATCCTGACACTCGACAACAACACCTGTAGGAAGATGGGTCAGGCGGATGGCTGAGTCAGTTTTATTAACATGCTGACCACCTGAGCCAGATGCTCTAAATGTATCTACGCGTAGGTCGGAAGCATTGATCTCGTATTCATCAACACTATCAACTTCGGGCATGATGGCAACGGTACAAGCTGATGTGTGTACGCGGCCTTGTGATTCTGTTTCAGGTACACGTTGCACTCGGTGAACGCCAGATTCAAATTTAAGCTGCGAATAAACATCTTGTCCAGATATACGCAGAATAATTTCTTTGTAGCCACCGTGGTCACTTCGGTTTTCAGTGATTATTTCAGATTTCCACCCCTGTTTTTCAGCAAAACGCTGGTACATTTTTGCTAAATCACCTGAGAAAATAGCCGCTTCATCGCCACCTGTTCCTGCTCTAACTTCCAGAAAGATATTGCGATTATCATTGGGATCTTTAGGTAATAAAAGAATTTGCAGTTGATGTTGCAGCTTTTCTTTTTCGGTTTCAGCTTCTTGTTGCTCTTCTTTGGCCATTTCCCTAAGCTCTGGGTCAGGGTCTTTAGTGATTTCTTTTTCTGCTTCAAGGTTTTCCTGGTTTTCCTGGTAGCTTTTATAGCAAGCGACGAGAGGGTCTATTTGAGCATACTCCTGACTGAGTGAGCGAAACTTGTTTTGATCGCTTTGCACTTCAGGTTGAGATAGAAGGGCGGCAATTTCCTCGAAACGGTCACTAAGGTTGTCGAGTTTTATTTGGATTGATGCTTTCATTGTGAGTAACTAGGTGTTCTTTTAAAATATTAGCCACGGATTAACGCGGATTAAACAC
>DAOVVZ010000396.1:0-2866 GCA_030636915.1 Methylomarinum sp.
AATACCAGAAGAATTAATCCGTGAAAGAAATTGGAGCAACCCGTTTTGGATCCAGTATTGACATGAGCGGAACTACGCACCAGTTCGGCAATCATGGGGAGACCGCCAAGAAAGCCCGAAATTACATTGCCTAGTCCAACAGCAGCCAAATCACGATCCAGATCTATAGGGCGTTTATAGGGGTCCAGTTTTCCTGCAGCCGTTGCACTGAGTAAACTTTCCAGACTGGCAACCAGGCAAATACTGATGACTGCAGCCCAGAATTCGATAGTGAATATTTTTGAAAAATCTGGAAGATAAAAATAGTCAGCAAAATTATCAGGAATTTCAACTAAAAACTTTTGAGCAATTAAGTGTTCATGATCACCCATAGTGGAAAAATGAAAATGTTCATGTTGCAAGCCAAAAAACTGGCCTAATCCAATCCCAGTAATTAATACCATAACGGGCGCAGGCACTTTACCCAAAGGTGTTTGTTTTAACAAAGGCCATAGTGCAAGTATTGCCAATCCGCTAAGTCCAATAAAAGCAATATCAGACGTTGGGTTTAGGAAACTATGAGGCATTTGAGCAATTGTTGAGAATAGGCTGCCAGGTTCAGGGCTAAGACGTTTAAGGCATTGTGCATGTTGCTCTTCAGTTTGTTTTAAACTGTGTTTTTTGCTTTGTAGCTGTCTTTCTATGTTCTGATAACTTGTTAATGCTTCGCTGTAATCGGTCGTGCATTTCAATTGAGTCTTATAGGCTAGATCATTCTCTGATCTAACGCTTTCCAGGGCTTGCTGGGTCTGTGTTAGTTGATTTTGTACGGCTTCAGAGGCAGGAATAGCTTTTAGACTGGCTTGAGTGATACCAAATTCAATACTCAGTTGTGATTTCTTTTGATTAATCGGTGTGGAACGATTATCACACTGTTCTGATAGTTGTTTTTTGCGTTGTTGAAAAACCGTTTCAGCTTCAGTTAAACTTTTTGACTCATTAAGCTTTTCATTGGTGGCTTGATGGCTAAAGTTTTGCAATTGTTTGCTGTGCCGGTGTTCTAAGTCGGTTAATTGTTTTTCGTATAATGACTTTATTTGTGTACTTTTAGACTCCAGCGCTTCAATTTCATCACGGATACTGCCTTGTTGCTGTATATGTTGATCAAGTAATGAACCTTTAATGGCAAAGCTTTCGGCATCTTGCTTTTCGTAGTCTTGTTTTTGTTCTTCAAGTGCTTGGATTTGATAATCAAGATCTGCGACTTGTTTTTTTAGTTCACGTGATTCAGCCTGTTTAGGTTCTAATTGCTGCTCGTAATCTTTTTCTAATTGTTTGCGCTGGGTGGTCAACTCAGTGATAGATTGTTCGCAAGTGCTTAGTTCTGTCTGTGTGGTTTTATGCTGTGATAGGGCTAGGGCATGAATATGGGATAATTCATTTAAGGTATCTTTTAAACTGGCAACAATTTTTAATAAACCATCAAAATCATCGCGTTTTGCTTCTATTTCTCGTGCGGCATTAAGGTCTGCCAGCCAGGCATCAATATGTTGTTTGTTGAGCTGAAAAGGGGCTTTATCTTGCTCGTGCTCTAATAAATTATGGCTTAATTTTTCCCGAGAAATATCAATCAGCATTTGCTTGATGCTATCAAAATCACCGATTTTTTCAATCACCGAACCGATAACTTTTTCTATATGGGTGATAGGTGTATGAGCCATAGCAAAGCGTCTTTGTAACGGCCTGATCCATTTTTTAGCACTATTAACGTGATGACATTGAATAATACTACAGTAGTCATCTACTGCTAATAATTTGGATGTTTCGGCCTCGGCTCTATAGTGACGATCAATAGCTGAGCTATCACGAGGAATGTTGTTCTCATCAATGTAAATATCTTCCTGGTATGGCGCGTCGATAAATTTATATTTTGCGCTGCGTCCGTCACTCTGAATCATCACATGACATGTTTGCTGATTAGGACGCTGATATTCATAGATTAAATAGCTACTATTTCGCGGCAGATAGTACTCAAGAAAGCCTTTTTTACTGCCAGTGCTGCCAACGATATTACTGGGGCGTTCTCCCCAAAAAAGTTGCATCAATCGTAAAAAAGTGGTTTTTCCCGCTCCGTTGGTACCACTTAAATTGGTGTGGCCATCTAAATCCAGCAAAACAGTTTTGCCGGCCCAGAAACTGTCTATCAAAATAATTTTTTTTAGTTGATAGGTGTCAGACATGGTTTTCCTTGAATATTAAAAACAGGCTGGTTTGATATGGCTTTAACCAGATTGAAAGGCGAGGTATTTTATCAGTAATGTATCTATAGGTGTAGGTGGGCAAACCGACAGGGTGTTATCAAGTGTTAACTGACTCAAATGACCCCAAAGAAGACCTAGATAAAATTCTTAGTCTTCTTGGCCGAAGTCAGAATTGGTTTGCTTCTACGCTATTTGAGACGTATGTTTTTTGACTTACCCAGAGTGATTACTTTGTATAGAGGACGTGTTATCTGGTTTTGAGTTAATGACTTCCAGGGTTGTTGTTGACATATGGTGGGAGTTAGAATAAGTGGTACTTAGACCGAGATAATCACTAGTTATACGCTAATCGCTCTAGGCTGAAATTTTAAATCGAGGATGTTATGACAATAAAAAGTATCAACAGTCTTAAAAATTTTGGGATCTTTCAAGACTTTAAGAACATCAGCGTCAAAGATTTCGGAAAATACAATCTTTTTTATGGTTGGAATGGAAGCGGAAAATCTACGCTTTCATGCGTGTTTCGCTGCATTGAAAATCATGAGCCATCGGATAAATTTCCTTCTTCCGAATTCACGATAAACATTGATGGCGGTGCAGCTATCACGCAAGAGAATATTTCTGAT
>DAOVVZ010000113.1:0-5661 GCA_030636915.1 Methylomarinum sp.
AAGATCAAGAAATTTCCAATCTAAACTTAGAAATTTCCAATCTAAACTTAGAAACTTCCAATCTAAACCAACAAATTAATACGCTATCTGAAATTTCCCATCAGTTACAAACATCAACTAGCTGGAGAGTTACAAAACCATTGAGGTACTTTGGACACCAAGTTAAACGCATTCAATATATTTATGCAACTACGTCTAATATATTAACATTAGGCGGTGGTTTTATTGCGTCAGCAAATAAAACGTTGTACATACTTCGTAAAGAAGGATTACAAGGCTTAAAACATCGACTTGCTTCAATGAAGCATAAGACTACTGCAGGTATAACTTATAAGAATGATTATGAAAAATGGGTACATTTATACGATACATTAAATGACGATGATCGTGCGCGTATTAACTCACGCATTAAAAAAATGCCAAATACACCTTTAATTTCAATCATCATGCCTTTGTATGATCCTCCTATTGAATTTTTAGATGCCGCCATATGGTCAGTTAGAAATCAACTTTATTCTAATTGGGAACTATGTATTGCAGATGATGCTTCAAAAAATACGAAGGTACATGAGTTATTACAACATCATGCCAAAGAAGATGAGCGTATAAAAATTGTGTTCAGGAAAGAAAATGGACATATTTCTAAAGCTTCTAATTCATCACTTGATTTAGCAACAGGAGAATTTGTTGCTTTGATGGATAATGATGATACCTTATCTGAACATGCATTGTTCTGGGTTGCCGAAACAATAAATCAAAACCCACATGCTGCACTTATTTATTCTGATGAAGATAAACTATCTGAACAGGATGGTTCACGCATTGATCCCTATTTTAAATGTGAGTGGAATCAAGAATTATTCCTCGGCCATAATCTTATTACTCATTTAGGTGTTTATAAAACCTCTATAGTAAAAGATTTAGGTGGATTTAGAGTTGGTTTTGAAGGCGCTCAGGATTATGACCTAGCAGCTCGTTTTATTGAAAAAATCAAACCAGAGCAAATTCATCACATACCACGAATTCTTTACCATTGGCGAATTTTACCAGGAAGCACAGCAAAAAATATTGATGCTAAACCTTATGCTGCCATTGCAAGCGAAAAAGCACTTAATGAACATTTAGTACGCAGCCATATTAAAGGCCATGTTAGCTCTTTAAATTTTGGGCACAGAATCCAATTTGATTTACCCGAAAAACCACCCCTTGTTTCCATTATCATCCCCACTCGAAATGGACTTGATTATGTTAGAACTTGTGTTACAAGCATTTTTTCACTAACCACTTACCCTAAATTTGAGATTATTTTAGTTGATAATGGTTCTGACGATAATTTATGCCTTTCCTATTTTTCTCAACTTGAAGAAGATTATTCAAATTTTCGTATTATCCGTGATAACAGCCCCTTTAATTACTCGGCATTAAATAATCTAGCTGCAAAGTCAGCTAAAGGCGAGGTTATCGCTTTATTGAACAATGACATAGAAGTTATTTCTCCTGACTGGCTAGAAGAAATGGTTAGTATTGCATTACAACCCGGTGTTGGCGCCGTTGGAGCCAAGTTATTGTATCCCGACAACACACTTCAACATGCAGGGGTTATTTTAGGCATTGGCGGTTGGGCTGGACATGCGCATAAAGGGCTACCCGCTTCATCTTTAGGCTATGTTGCCCGCGCTGCATTAATGCAAAATTTTTCTGCTGTAACAGGCGCTTGTTTAGTTATCAGTCGAGAAAAATTCTTTGAAGTTGGAGCTCTTAACGAAACTGACTTAGCTGTAGCTTGTAATGATGTCGATTTATGTCTAAAGTTAAAGTCAAAGGGCTATCGAAATATTTGGACTCCTTTTGCTACACTTTACCATCATGAATCAGCTACACGCGGCTATGAAGATACTGATGAAAAGAGAAACCGTTTTATGAAGGAAGTATCATATATGAATAAAGAATGGGAAGATATTTTACATAATGACCCAGCCTATAATCCAAATTTAACACTTTCACATGAAGATTTTAGTTTATCCTGGCCTCCAAGAGTAGACAGTATATAATTTTTCCTGATTATCCATGAGTCTCCGCCAGATTAAAGTGAAGTAACTACAACACTCTATATAATACCAATCACAATAAGTTTTTATTTTAACCTCCTCATCCTAGCCTTCTCCAGCAGGAGAAGGAATAACAGACTAACTTATTGGGATTGGTATAACGCGTCATTCCCGAAGTCTTTTGTCGGGTATCTATTCCTTGTTGATTAAATTCCTGCTAAGAGAATGCAGGAATGACGAGCTGTGTAGTTGGTTGTTTTTAGAATGGCGGAGACTCATGGGTAATCAGGTGATTTTTTGTATTTCCTGGTTCACCTTAATCAAGGAAAAACTCTTTATTAATAGGTTACTTGTAACTACTCAGCATATTTAAATTGTAATAGTTTTTGCTTTAAAGCCCTCCCCTGCTGGAGAGGGTTGGGTGAGGAGGTATTAAAATGTTTCTTTTTCTCTTGTTCTTTTTATGCTAAAAAAAACAAAAAAGTTGTAAAAGAGAATTATTTGAAGCCTCCTCACCCAAACCCTCTCCAGCAAGAGAGGGCTTCAGAGCTAAGAGTTGTATTTCAAAATTACGCTGAGTAGTTACGGTTACTTTATCCTTTTAATAAGTTTGTCTTTTTAATAGGCTTGACTTTAATTTTATTACAGCAAAGAATTTCACATGATAAAACCAATCACCGTTCTACTTAAAGTTGTTTTAATATTTTACGGGGTACTTTTTAACTATCCCTCTATTGCTGCAACTTTTAACGTAACTCCAAGTGATAATTTAGCCCAAATTATATGGGATGCATCTAATGGCGATACGATTATTTTAGCAGAAGGTACTTATTTAGCTCAGCCTACTATTTATTCTCCTTCTGACCCCGTATTTCATATTATTCGTGCGGTCACAATAAAATCATCAGGAAGTGCAGCAAACACCATACTTAAAGTTGATAGCTCCTATGATCAAGTAGTAAAAATACACCCTGCTAGTTATACGACCACATCTGGACAATCTTTTATTACTGACCCTAGCGGAGCAACTTTACAGGGCGTTACTCTTGAGGGCGCACACGGTGGTATTTTAGTTAGAGACTTTCAAGATTTAGTTGACGACCGTTTAAGCAACATCCATTTATCTCATTTGACTGTTAATCTTACAGCACCTACCTCAGGCCATGGCATTGAGTTAAACCATGTTGATCACTCTTTTCTTGAGAGCAATATCATTCATACCGCTTATGCTAATGCTATTTATGTACTGGAAGGACGATATAACATTCTGTCTAAAAACCTCGTAGAGAACACTCTTACTCAACATTCAATTGGAATTCAAGGTGGGCTAAATAATAAGATTGTTGATAATACAATAACTGGCTCTGCTGCAGATGGTATTATCCTTCTTTATTCAATCAATAATAGAGTTGAACGTAATAATATCCAAGGCTTTACTGTCGACGGCATTACAGCTACAGATGGAAGCAACTCTAACTTTATTGCTTTTAACACAATTATTTCTAATGGCAAGCAAGCTAATAGGAATGATGGTACAGGTATATGGCTGAATTGTAGCTCTAATAATAATATTGTATTGGGTAATAATGTTTCTGGCTCCCCTGAAAATGGCCTCACTATATTTTCTGCAAGTAATAATATTCTTATAGGAAATAATGTTTACGATAATTTTGATGGTGGTATTTTTATTTGGAACAATCAAGATTTTTGCCTGAACCCTAGCTACCCGGGCGAAACACCCCAGCACAATTTTATCAAAAATAATTACAGTCATTATAATGTTTCCAACGCTATGATTAATATTCGGGGCGGAGTAAATTCTGAAGTGGGATTTAACTTTCTGTCAGGATTAAATCACTTTGAATCTGACTTGGCTGGCACTAATACGGGAGGCGTAACGCTTCAAAGCGCAAGTAATATTGATGTTTTCGGAAACACGACAACTCATGTGAATAATGCCATATTTAATTTCTCAGATGTACAAAATGCACTTTTTTTTCAAAACCGCTATTTTGATTCACTCCTAAAATATGCAACCTTTCCTGCTGTTGTCACGTTAGATGCAGGCGATATAGTAGGTGGTAATTTCTGGAGTGATTTTCCTGTTACAGGCAATCCAAGTAGCGGACAGCCTTTTACTGATATTATTTTCGATAGCATAGGTAACCGTGGCGGAATTTATGCTGATAACTATCCCTTTGCTAATGAAACTTTAGGAAGGAGCTATGAAGTTAATATTTTATCGCCAATCGACAACCAAATAATCACGAACTCAACCTTAAAATTAATTAACTGGCATGCACAAGGTTGTCTTTATGTCGATTTATCACTAATTCAGTCTGATGGCTCGATTAGTATTATTGAGTCTAATTACCCTAATACGGGCTTTTATTCTTGGAATCCTTCATTAATTTCAGCTGGAAGCTATTCCATTTCTATCGCTTGTAAAAATTCTGCGGGAGCATCTGTTGGCGTTGAAGATGTGGTTAATGCTTTAACAGTTTCTAATGCATCCGATCTTTCATTAATTTCTCCTAGTGCAGGCGAAACCTTATCAGCTGGTTCGCTTGTCCGGGTAGCATGGACAAAATCAGTTAATACCGGGAATATTAATGTTTATTTATCCGCTGATAATCAAGCGGAGACAATGCTAGCATCAAATGTAGGTGGGTCTTATGTCGACATCCAACTTCCACTCACCACATCTAATAATGTTCGTTTACGTATTGCCTCTACAAACAACCAAAGCCAAGATGAAACTGATGGTACTTTTTCTATTCAAAATGAAATACCAACCATTCTTTCTCCTACTCAAACATCCAACTGGCAATTAGGTGATACAACAAAAATACTATGGAATTCCCCTTTTTCAAGTATCCGTGTCAATATTGATATCAAAAATGGTTCTAATTGGATTTCAGTTGTTAAAAACCTTCCTGATAGAGGCGAGTATTCTTGGATTATCAGAGGATTGTTAGCGAGTAATAACAATCACATTCGCATCCAATATTTTGATAATAATGGCCAACAATTACCTGATGCTAATAGTGAGTCTTTTTATTCTAATTTAATCACATGCCAATCAGATTTAAACTCATCACTTTTATTTACATTGCCTACTGTACTCGTCGATGGTAATTTTTATTCAACCTCTCTAAGCCATTCACCTACTATTGAGAATTCTTTTAGTTGGGTCCTTGAACAGTCACCCGAAGCTATTACATCTAACGAATCATGTCAGCCAGCTAGTTATGTTAATGGCCAGCTATATATTCCAAATGTAATTTTTAATGGTCAATCCTATTGGGCGACATTATTATTAACATCATCTGACGGAAAAATAAGGTTTAACCTAGCTGAATTTGGCCAGTCTAACTAAAGCAAGAAGTATTAGGCTCAAAACCTAGGCAAAATGAATCAAAACTTTACTAATAGCTCACTTAGTGATGAGATTACAATCTCATCACTAAAACAACCAACAAAAAACCACTCTTTTCCAGATAAAATAGCTGCAATTATTGTAACGTATCACCCTTGTATAAAATCATTAAAAAAACTCTTATCAGCGCTTGGCTCACAGGTTGATTTAAGTATTATTATTGATAATGGCTCA
>DAOVVZ010000386.1:0-2914 GCA_030636915.1 Methylomarinum sp.
ACCACAAGGTCGTTATCCGTAATGGGGGCTAATAAAAACTGTTCCCCTGACGAAAAGGCTACGCTGTTAAAACCAGCCACATCAGTCATTGCTTGCATGAGTTCAAGATAACTCTCGTCATCATCAACAAGATAAACAATACTACGATTGGGTATTGTTAATGGCCCGACTTCTTGAATGGCTTTTGCAATACTTTCTTCATACCCAGTGATATAAGATGATATTCGTTGATCAGTACCCTCAATATGTTCTATAAACCAATCCTTTAAAAAAATAACAAAATCAGCCGATGATTGTTGTCCCGCTTCCACTAGAAGAAATTGCTGTTTAATTTGCTTAATAAGCTGTTTATGGATGGCAAAGTGATTCTCACAATAAGGGTAAGCTGAAGCTGCCATGATGGCTTCTTCACGTTTAAAATGCGACTCTGTATAGCCTACAAGTTCAGATACCAGGCGGTATAAATGAGTGCTGTCCTGTTGCTTTTTACTGAGTGAATAAGCCTCATTAAAAAGTTGAAACATCATTTTATGATCATCATCGATATCATTAACACCGACACTTAAATCTTTAGTCCAGTACCAATGTTTATCTTTTTCTAAATTATTAGCCATTATTACTCACTTTTTGGCAGAATAAAGCCATCCAATAATAAACGAATACGCGTTAATAATTCATGACTATCATAAGGTTTGTACAACATATTCTCCTTTAACTCAGCGTTTTTTAAAATGTTATGGCGTTCACCGCTAAAGCCACTGGTCAGTTGTATCTTGATTTTAGGGTAGGATTCTAATATCTTTTGAGCCATTTGATAGCCATCCATATTGGGCATGATAACATCACTTAAAACAAGGTCAATAGTTTGGGTGGGGAGAATATCAAGCGCCTCTTTTCCATCACTTGCTGTTAATACTTTATAACCAGCATCTAACAAAATTTGTCTGGCCAATTCGCGTAATGCAGGCTCATCATCTACCACTAAAATAGTTTCATGACCTACTAACTGAAGCTCTACCTTTGTTTGCCCCCTTTTTTGAATATCCTCGTTATATTGATAATAACGAGGAAAGTAAAGACTAAACTGTGTTCCTACTCCGACTTGGGAGTAGATATTAATTGCACCACCAGCACGTTCCATAAACCCAAAGACCTGACTTAACCCAAGACCATTACCCGCTTCTCCTTTAGTACTAAAAAAAGGATCAAATATTTTATCTCTTATAGCCTCATCAATCCCTGTTCCGGTATCTGCAACAGTCAGTTTAATGTAATCATTAGGCGCTAGGTTAAGATATTTGGCTTCTTTTTCAGCGAGATGAAGATTGTGGGTTGTAATGGTTAACGAACCACCTTCAGGCATTGCATATTTGGCATTAATAGCCATATTCAGAATAGCATCTTCCAGCTCACCCACATCTAGCCATACCGACCAATTTTCCTTATTTAAATCAAAAGAAAGCTTAATAACAGGGGTGAGTGCCTTAGCCAGAATATCATGAAAACTTTCGAGTGCCTGGTTCATATTACAGGATTCTGCATGACTACTCTCGGGCTTGGAAAAGTTAAGCATTTTTTTAGTGAGTTTTTTACCCCGATCAGTTGCATGCATAATTTCACTAATAAACTTATCTGTACCTTCTACATCCTGACATTTCCGTTTCAGTAGACCTGTATACCCCGTAATCACACCCAACATATTATTGTAATCATGCGCAACCCCACCCACAATTTTACTTAAAGCCTCCATTTTCTGGCTACGGACAACATGTTCTTCAGCAAGCTTACGTCTACTGGCATCTCGTCCTTCGGCTACCAGTGATTTAACATTTCCGTGTTCATCAAAAACGGGGTGAACGCTAAAATCAATCCATAGCTGTCCATTTAATACAGCAATTTCAACCTCTCTATTAATCGTTTCACCTGCGGCTGCACAACGGCAATCATTCTCGATCATTAATTGAATTGTCTTGCTATAGGAGAACCAGGGGCCATTCCATAGCTTGTTATTGATAACTTCTTTTTCAGTAAGTCCTAGTATTGTTAATGGAGGGGTATTGATAAAGCTTATCGTTCCATCGGGTAACAGAGTCGCTACCATTGTTAACATACTATTCAAGACTTCTTGCAGTTGAACTTTATTTTGTTGTTCCTGGTTTTTTAGGCGTTCCTGCTCGGTAATATCCATTATTAGTGATGAAATGCCTATTACCTTACCTTCCTCATTAATCAGCGGCGTGTTGTACCATTCACAAAGAATGGTATGACCATCCTTAGTTATATTTTCGTTAAGACTTCGTCTTCCGCCGGTATTGGCTAATAAATCGGCCCATACTATATCGACTGCTGCTCTGGCACTTTCAGGCAGTATGTTTTTAGTAATATGTTGACCTTGAATTTCTGCCTTACTGAAACCAAACATCTGCTCTGCGGCTGGGTTCAAGTCAAGAAACTCAAAATCTGTATTCCACTCTATCATACCTAAAGGAGTGTCTTTCCAGTGCAGTGATAAACGTTGCAGACTGCTATTAAGTTGTTCGCGGATTCGATATTTTTCTGTCACATCATTAAAAACCAGAACCATTCCCATAATGTTGTTATGAATATCGCGTATAGGTGCAGCAGAATCAGCAATTTGATATTCTGTTCTATCTTTGGCGACTAAAGTAGTGTGATTGCTGAGATAAACCGTTTCACCTGTGCTAATGACTTTATCTACGGGATTTGCAATGGGCTCACGAGTGGACGCATCAATAATAGGAAAGATGGTTTTTAATGATAATCCCTTTGCTTCTGTCAGCAACCAGCCCGTGAGCTGTTCTGCTACTGGGTTCATGCGGGTAACACGGCCTTCAACATCCGTTGTAATGACAGCATCACCAATACTGTTCAATGTAATCGCAAGATTTTGTTC
>DAOVVZ010000206.1:0-4315 GCA_030636915.1 Methylomarinum sp.
GCGTTTTTTAGTGTTATCGTTTAAATCTAAAGCGATTTCAAAATGATTTTCAGCAACCGTCAGGCAGTCTTTTACTGCTTGATACGGATCAGCCGCATCAATTCCTGTCTGGAAGATCTCAAGTGCATCTTTACGTAAAGATTTAATAGATGACGCCATAATATTGTTAAGCCATTTCTTTTGCTAATTTAAAAATAAGCTCAGCATCAAAAACTTGTTTGTTGTCTTCGAATAATTTAGCAATACAGGCACGGTGTAAGGTAAGTTTTAGCGTGCCAAAACCAATCGCACCCCATACTTTTTTACCATGACGGTCGATACCTCTATCATGCATTTCAGTGCCGCCGATACCTAGTGGTGGTGTGGCATTAGCATCGGCAATGACTTCTAGATTAGGGTTGTTTTGCCAATGTTCGGTCTCTAATAGTTGAATGCCTGCTGCACCCGTAGCAAAAACTATATTGGCATCGGCAATAGCATCACCGCGCGCATCACAATCAGCGGCTTCTATGGGGGTTAAGTCAACGTCAAAGCGTTCTTTCATTGCGAAGCAGGCTTTTTCAGCACCAAAAATATGACGTGAAGTGATGGATACTTCAGCACCTTCTTGTGCAAGCATTGCGGCTGCCCGCTGACCAACAGGGCCAGTGCCACCTAAAATGACGGCTTTTTTTCCTGCTAATGATGTGCTGGTTGCTATCTTGGCGACAGCTGCGGCAGCAGTGGTGTTGCTGCCATTGCTATCAAGCATGACAGAGACTTGAAAGCCTGGGAAAAAACGTTTTTGTACAGCTATAAATAATTCTTGACCGGCAATAATGTCGCTGCCACCAACAAAGATAGCGGTATTCTTTTTATCTTTAGGGGCGCGGGTAAAAATTGTACCTTCAACCAATGATGAGATGTTATCTGGTGTTAATCCACCATGAGAAATAACATGATCTGCACCGCCATCATAGGCAACAATAGTATCAAATGATGAGGGGTGACTATCGGTATCAAATTGGAATAACAGTTTTTTCATTAATGTGCCTTTTTTATTAATAGAACTATACTTCACGTAGTTACGGTTACGCTGTTATAGCGAGTTGATTTTTGTTGATAGCAAGGCATTGAGATAGGTGCATAGTAAGCTACGCAACTGCTCCGGTAATGCAGGCTGTCAGAGAAAATCGACCGATAAGAATCCGCAGCGGTGACCGTGCGAAGTATATATCTGAATATAGTGATATAAACAGACATTTTTAATGGTATTTTTATTCGGCAATATTATACCTTATATTTACAGCCGTTTAATTATGCCTTTTCTTGTCTTTGAGGTTGCTTAGGGTATGGTGTATTCGCTATGATTAACGAAAAGTTATTGCCTGATAGTGAGATGGGGGGTAGCTTGGCGTTATGAAAGAGCGCTAATCTTAAATTATCTGCAGCTAATAACACTAAGAATAATAAGGAAAATAAATGAAAAGACCCGTAGATATCGCAGTGACAGGTGCCGCAGGCCAAATTGGCTATTCATTGATTTTTCGCTTGGCAGCGGGAGAATTGTTGGGGCCGGATCAACCTATTATTTTGCATTTACTGGAAGTTACACCTGCCTTAAATGCTTTAAATGGCGTGGTAATGGAATTAAATGATTGCGCTTACCCTTTATTGAAAAAAATTGTACAGACGGATGATCCTCGGGTGGCTTTTGATAATGTTGATTATGCTTTTTTGGTGGGTGCTAAGCCAAGAGGCCCAGGCATGGAACGGAAGGATTTGCTGTTGTGTAATGCTGAAATTTTTTCAGAACAGGGAAAAGCACTAAATGATGTAGCGCATCAAAATGTAAAGGTTTTGGTGACAGGTAATCCAGCTAATACTAATGCTTTGATTACAATGAATAACGCCCCTGATTTAAATCCAAGTTGTTTTGCCGCAATGACGCAACTGGATCATAATCGTGCTATTGCCCAGGTTGCTGAAAAGACGGGGGTAAGCTCAAGAGATGTTAAAAACATAACGGTTTGGGGAAATCATTCTGCGACCCAATATCCTGCTTTGCATCATGCAAAAGTAATGGGGCAGGATGCTTTACCTTTGGTTGGAGCGGATTGGTTTGTTGATGAGTTTATTCCAACTGTTCAGCAGCGTGGTGCAGCTATTATTGCAGCAAGAGGGCAATCAAGCGCAGCATCTGCTGCAAGTGCGGCATTATGTAATATGCGTAACTGGATTTTTGGTACTGAATCAGGGAACTGGTTTAGTATGGGGGTTCCTTCAGACGGCAGTTATGGTATTGAGAAAGGTTTGGTCTATTCCTATCCGGTTACTGTTGATGATGGGGTGGTGAGTATCGTGCAAGGGCTGGATATTAATGAATTTAGTCGGGAAAAAATGCGTACTACAGAAGTCGAGTTAAAAGAAGAGCGAGATGCGATTAAGCATTTACTTTAATATTTTAGGTAAAAGGTAAAAGCGTAGGATGGGCAAAGGTGATAACCGTGCCCATCAATAAACTAAATCACTTGATCAGGTAGTGGATTTCCTGAAAAATAAGCCTCCAAATTATTTAAGACTTTTTCTCCCATTGCGACAGTGTTAATCATAACTTATGCAACATTAGCCAGTAGACTTTCATAAGGAATATTTAATCCATCATGTAGGCGCTTTATCATTTTTAGGCTTAATGGGCGTTTATGATTCAATACTTCAGAGACTCTGCCGCTACTGCCAATAAAAGCTTTTAAATCTTTAGCTGTTAATCCTTGTTGCTGCATTCTGAACTTGATGGCTTCAATAGGGTCGGGCGGAGTGATTGGGTAATACTTATTTTCATAAGCTTCAATTAAAGCGACAAGAATTTCCATTTCATCAGCTTCTGCTGTTCCTTCTTCTGCTTGAAATACACTTTCAAGGCGTTGAAAGGCCATTTGTAAATCTTCATCGCTACGGATAGGTTTAATATTCATTCATATTCTCGACATTAATCTTATCGTATTGAGCGTGTGTGCCGATAAATTTTATCCAGGCAATTCCTGCTCTATACTGCATTTCTACAATTAATCGGTATTTGTTACCGCCGATATTAAAAACAACGCGATTATTATTGCAAATGCTGGCGTTACCATATTGAGACTTTACGGCTTGTGGCGATAACCAATTTGCTTTAACAGCTTCCTCATACCAGCTTTCCAAGGGGGCTTGTGCATCACGATAATCAGGTAGCTCCCAGAATTTTTTCAAAGTGCTTTTCGCAATAACGCGCATAAATCAACTTCTCTCCCATTTTGGGAGGTATTGTAGATTAAGAAAGCATTAATCGTCAAACCAGATTAAGATAGCTGATCTTTTAAAAGAGATATTGTGTTTCATTGTTCCCTCGTGGAGCGTAGGAATGATGAATGTTTCTACAGTCTTAGAGTTCATCTAATAGCTAAATTACTTGATCAGGTAGTGGATTCCCTGAAAAATAAGCCTCTAAATTATTTAAGACTTTTTCTCCCATTGCGGTGCGTGTAGCTATAGTTGCACTGCCTAAATGTGGCAATAAAGAGATATTGTCTAGTCCTAAAAGCCCTTTGTCCACATTGGGCTCACCTTCATAAACATCTAGTCCTGCACCTGCAATTTTTCTGTTTTTCAAAGTGTTGATAAGGGACTGGGTGTCAATAACATCACCTCGGGCGGTATTGATTAAATGCGCAGTTGGCTTCATTAAATCTAAGGTGTGTTGATTCATTAAGTGCCGAGTAGATTCTCCACCTGGGCAATGCAAAGAGACAAAATCCGCCGTCTTTAGTAATTCTTCAATTGAATCACAGGCCGTTGCATTTAAATCTTTAATTACACTTTGTTCAGCGGGGCTGGGTTTAAAGTAGATTATTTTCATACCAAAGCCATGATGGGCTTTTCTAGCCATCGCTTGTGCAATACGTCCAAAACCAATTAAACCTAAAGTGGCTCCTGTTACATCAGAGCTCATCATATGTGTAGGGCACCAGCCTTGCCATTGTCGCGCTCTGACCAAGCGGTCGCCTTCAGCACCTCTGCGAGCAGACATTAATAACAATGTCATGGCGATATCCGCTGTACTTTCTGTTAAAACACCGGGTGTGTTAGTAATGATTAGATTTTGATCTTTTGCTGCTTCCACATCAATATGATTATAGCCAACGCCAAAATTAGCCAGAATTTTACAACGTTTATTTTCTACATTCAAAACGTTAGCAGGAAATGAATCACAAACCGTAGGGCAAACTGCATCGTAATTTTGTAATGCATGTTTAAATTCATCAGCTGTTAAAGGCCTGTCATCTGAATTGAAAGTAAC
>DAOVVZ010000309.1:0-3485 GCA_030636915.1 Methylomarinum sp.
TAATTTTAATTCGTTCAAAACCCGCCTGGTTTGCTGCTTCAATACCATTCAGCAACTTATTCAAATCACCTGTACGGGTAATTTGTGTAATTTTAACGGCATCTAAATTATCCATACTGATGTTAATGCGTTTAACACCTGCCTGTTTCAAATCACTAGCCATTTCCTCTAGCTTTGAACCATTAGTCGTTAAAACCAGTTCATTAAGACTATCAATCTGCCCGATGTTTTGTAATAGCTCTAAAGCGCCTTTCCTGACTAAAGGCTCTCCACCGGTAATTCGAATTTTTTTCACGCCCAATTCTGCAAATGCTCGAGCAATAAAGTTAATTTCTTCTAAGGTTAATATTTGCGCACGCGGCAAGAAGGTCATTTCTTCCGACATGCAATACACACAACGAAAGTCACAACGGTCTGTAATTGAGATTCTCAAATAATCAACCGCTCTACCAAAACGGTCAACCAACTGAGTTATTTTTGGGGAATTGCTCATAATCACTGTTTGGAAGGAATATTTAGCAAAATTTTATCATAAAAAAACAATCATCCTCGCATCTACCCTCATGTAAAGCTAAAATAGAACAACTTAGCGTTTCTTAGGCACACCATTGCAATGAAATTTAAACTTATTCTGCTGTCATTAGCCCTACTTCTTTCATCTCAGGCTTATTCTACTGAGAAAACCACACTTCGAATTGGGGTATTGGCTTTTGGTACAGTTAACTGGGAATTATCCACCCTAAAAAACCAACATCTACTGGATAATACTGATTTTAAAATAGAGTTACACCCTGTTGCCAATTCTCAAGCGGGGAAAATCGCATTACAATCCGGCGCTGTTGATATTATTGTTGCCGACTGGGTCTGGGTATCTCGTTTGCGCTCTACCGGATCTAACCTAAGTTTTTATCCCTACTCCAATACATCAGGTGCATTAGTCGTTCCCAACAATAGCCCGATTAAATCCATCAGTGACTTAGCAGGCAAAAAACTGGGTATTGCAGGTGGCGAATTAGATAAAAACTGGTTGTTATTGCAAGCCCTGGCCAAACAACAAAACCAGTTAGAGCTTAATACATCATTAGACAAGGTATACGGTGCGCCACCTTTATTAAATCAACAAATTTTACATGGCCGTGTTGATGCCATTATCAATTACTGGCATTTTGCGGCAAAACTGGAAGCGAAAGGTTACAAACAGCTATTAAGCGGCAAAGAAATCTTACAGCAATTAGGGATTAAAGCTGAAGTACCCACCTTAGGTTATGTATTTAATCGCCAATGGGCGAGCCAACACAAAACAATTATCAATCAGTTTTTACAAACAACCCGGCAAGCAAAAGACCAGCTTTGCTTGGTGGATAGTGCTTGGCAACAAATTATTCCTCTTACCAAAACACAAGATATTGCAACACAAAACAAATTACGTCAGCGTTATTGTGATGGACGCGTTAAACAATGGGGTATCAATGAACAGCAAGCAGCTGCTAAAATTTATACACTGTTACGTACGCTTAGCAACAATAAATTAACAGGAAATGCTGAAGCCCTACAAGCCGGTACATTCTGGACTATCAATTAAAGCACCTAAATGCTCACTTCCTTACCTAACAAAGTCTTAGCGGCTCTATCATTCCTGTTATTTATAGCTATATGGTATGGCTTAGCCTTATTTATTGATGACAACACTCTACCTACCCCTGTTTTAGTACTACAGGTTTTGTGGCAAGAAATTGAATCCGGGGAACTACCTCACCATTTAGGCACTACCTTATTGCGACTGTTGGCAAGCTTTTCCATTGCAATGGTTTTGGGTTGTGCCTTAGGCATTGCCTTCGGCCTCAACAAAAAACTGGATGCTTTTTTTGATAACTGGCTAGTGATTTTTTTAAATGTCCCCGCGCTGGTTACTATTATTTTATGTTATGTCTGGTTTGGCTTAGTCGAATCAGCCGCTATTCTCGCTGTTGTGATAAATAAACTACCTAATGTCATTGTTACCATCAGAGAAGGCACTAAAGCGCTAGATAAAGATTTGCTAGAAATGGCCCGCTGCTACGGCTTTAGTAAAAGGAAAACCTTTTCTCATGTGATTTGGCCACAATTACACCCTTTTGTGATGGCCGCCACTCGTTCTGGACTGGCTTTAATTTGGAAGATTATTTTAGTGGTCGAGCTATTAGGGCGTAGTGATGGCATGGGTTATCAGCTACATTTGTTTTTTCAACTGTTTGATGTTGCCAGTATTTTGGCTTATACCATCGCCTTTATTGCAGTCATTCAATCCATAGAATTACTTATTTTGAAACCTCTGGATGCAAAAGCACTACGGTGGCGTCGATGACTGATATACATATTAATATCAAAGATAAAACCTACACCACAGCAGATAAACGTCAACACACTGCTATTGCTGATCTGCAATTGTCTTTACCTGAAAATAAATTTGTTTGCCTGGTCGGCCCTTCCGGTTGCGGAAAAACTACCTTACTTAATATTATTGCCAACTTAGATACTGACTACCAAGGTGAAATTGTATTAAATCAGCAACTGTTAACACCTAAAATTGGTTATATCTTTCAAAATCCTCGACTACTTCCCTGGCGGACAGTAAGAGAAAACATTGAATTAGTATTAGATCATCAATCGTCTGAAATGATTGATGCATTACTTGAGTCTATGCAGTTAACCGATGTGCAAAATGCATATCCAGAGCATTTATCACTAGGGATGAGTCGACGAGTTGCAATTATTAGAGCCTTTGCTATTAATCCTGATGTTTTATTAATGGACGAACCCTTTGTCTCTTTAGATGCACCCACTGCCCGTCATGTAAGAGATTTATTAATCAAGCTATGGCAGCAACGTCCACATACTATTTTATTTGTGACTCATGATTTACGTGAGGCTATTGCATTAGCGGATAAACTCATCTTTCTATCTGCCTCACCCATGTCAGTTAACAGTGAAATTGAAGTTAGTATTCCCAGAGCCGATAGACATAAGGAATCTGCAATTGAGGCCTTTCGCCAACAGTTATTAACAGAGTATCCAAAAATAAAAGAATTGCTGTGATTTAACCTTCATTTTCCAACCTAAAAACAGTTGCAGATCCAAATAAAATACACGATACTTACCGCAGGGTTTTTCCTTTGAATTGTCGTTACCATAAGCGTATACGACCTTTGCTGTTAGACTACTGGACAATATACATAATGAATAAAAAGATCTTAGGACTGTTAATCGCAAGCATCATATCTACACCATTAACCGCTATTGCTAACAGTGATGACAGTCAGTATCCTGCCGCCAATTTTCAACCTAAAGTAATTTTTGCTGATGAGTCAGCACAATCTACAAGCAATTCAGCGACAAAATCTTCTTTTGATGCGGATTATCCTGCAGCTAACTTTCAACCTAAGGTACTTTATGTTGATGCATCTGCTGTTGCAAGTAACAGCAGTTCAACGGGTGAGAAATCAGTA
>DAOVVZ010000395.1:0-2872 GCA_030636915.1 Methylomarinum sp.
AATGCCTGTTCTAAGCTGGCTTCTCTTATCAGATGCAACATTGGATAAGGGGAGCGATTGGTGTAGTTTGCGGGATCCATGGTATTTTCGCCCTCAAAGCAATAGAGAGGGTGAAAACTGGCTAATTGGTAAATACCTTCATAATCTTGCTCGATTAAGAGTGATTCAGCTAGAGAGAGGAAATCAAGATAATCCTCAAACTGATGGAATTTATTGGGATATATAATCAGAGTCGTTTCAATCTCTGATTGCGAATCTAGGCGCTGACATTCTACAAAAACGGCTTCTAGGCATTGCTCTGTGCTAGTAGATTCAACAACGGAATACCGTATACTGCCGCGTTCATGTTCGCGTCTAGCGAAAGGGCAGATGTTATGCTTAATAATAAAGGATGTTAGCCATGTTTCTGTTTGTTTGACGACGAGGTCTTTAGTCATTTGAGGGGAGTGTTTTTTTAATCTTTAGCCTGAATCTGTGAAATTAATAGCTAAAGTCACGAATTCAGTTTTAAATGTGAATTAGGTATTATACTTCACGCAGTCACGGCTACGGTTTTCTATCGGTCGATTTTTGCCGATAGACCGTGTTGCTGAAATGGTTGCGTAGCTTGCTATGCGTCCATTCCAGCGCCTTGCTATCGACAAAAAACAACTCGCTATAACGGTGCATCCGTGACTGCGTGAAGTATATTTGATCTCTTAATTCGACTTTAAGATGATGGTAGAGCGGGCTTTAGTCCGCTCTGATTGAATATTAATACATCACTTCTGGGTTAGGAATGGCTTTTTCCTTCCACGATGCGCTGCTCTCTTCTTTCTTTTGCATGCTCTAGTTTAGAAAAAACCCTGAGGATATCTGTTGCGGAAAGGATTCCAACAAGTTTGGTACCTTGGATAACAGGTAAAGCACCTATTCTATTCTCAGCCATCAGTGACGCGGCATTTGAAACAAGCGTGTCAGGCGTAACAGTGATAACCCCTCGGTGCATGATGTTTAGTACTTTTTTGGGGATGACATGTAGTTCAGTCCCTGTTTTGTTACTTTCTATCGCATTTGAGTTGCTTTTGGGGCCTAATGCTTTGTACATGTCTCTATCGGAAACGATACCCACTACTTTGCCTTTTTCTACAACGGGTAAATGTCGTACTTTTTCATAGTGAATTAAAAAAAACACCCTGTCGACCATGTCGTGAGGGTCAACTGTAAATACTTTTGAAGTCATTAATTCTTCTACGCGCATATGATTATCCTTATTAGAAATAAAACTAGTCTATAAAGAATAAGGAAATTAATAGAATTTTACAAGAGCTTATGATAATTAGATGAAGTCTGTTCTTAGGTGTTTGATTTGTTTGTGCAAAGTAGTAATGTCTTTTGATGATTGGGGTGGTTTTTTGGAATATCCATGGGCTAGAATGCAGTGTAGAACACTAAAAGGTCTTTGTATTACACATTCCTGAGCATATTGATAGTAATTGAGATAAAATGATCTGCTATTAAATAGATGTTTAGATGGCTTTTCGTTCGTCTACTCGATTTATATTGTCAGTTTACTATTTTAGATTTTGGAGTTGGTTTTTTATGCGTATTATCCTTTTAGGTAGTCCCGGTTCTGGTAAAGGTACACAGGCACAGTTTATTACTGAAAAATATGGGATTCCTCAAATCTCGACTGGCGATATGTTACGTGCTGCCGTAAAAGAAGGAACACCATTAGGGCTAGAAGCTAAAAAAGTGATGGATGCTGGTGGTTTGGTTTCTGATGATATTATTTTAGGATTGATTAAAGAACGTATCACTCAATCTGATTGTGCGAATGGTTTTTTGCTTGATGGCTTTCCTCGTACCATTGCACAAGCTGAAGGCTTGATTTCAATGCAGGTTGAGATTGACTATGTGATTGAAATTGCTGTTGAAGATGCTGAAATTATTAAACGTATGAGTGGACGGCGCGTACATGCAACATCTGGTCGTACTTATCATGTCGAATTTAATAAGCCCAAGCAGGAAGGTCTTGATGACGTGACGGGCGAAGCTCTCATTCAGCGAGATGATGATCAAGAAGATATCGTTAAAAAACGATTGGCTGTTTATCATGATCAAACTAAACCATTGGTCGATTTTTATTCTGCTGAGGACGTGTCAGTAAAATTTAGCTCAATCGCAGGTGTTGGTGCGGTAAGTGATATTACAGCAAAAGTATTAGCTGTTTTAGGTTAATTAAATATATAAATTATACCGTTAGATATCATTTGAATTAGGCTGGGCAGTTGCGTAACCAAATGAATTTGTATGGATACAATTATAAAAAAACTTACGGTTTTTAAATCAGTAAAATAATGGTGGTACCATTATTAAGAGGTGTTTGAGTGTCAAAAACATATGATATAGCTGTTGTTGGTGCAACAGGTGCGGTAGGGGAAACCATGTTATCAATTCTGGAAGAACGTAATTTTCCAGTAGGCAAGGTTTATGCTTTAGCCAGTAGTCGTTCTGTGGGTAAACGTATTTCATTTAATGGAGCAAGCTTAAAGGTAGAAGACCTGGCTGATTTTGATTTTTCAAAAGTACAAATTGGCTTGTTTTCTGCTGGTGGCTCTATTTCCAGAGAGTTTGCACCTAAGGCCGTGGCAGCAGGGTGTATTGTTATTGATAATACTTCTGAGTTTCGGTACGACGAAGATATTCCTCTGGTAGTACCTGAGGTTAATCCTGAGAAGATTGCTGACTACAAAGCAAAAGGGATTATTGCTAACCCTAATTGCTCAACTATTCAAATGTTAGTGGCTTTAAAGCCAATTTATGATGCGGTAGGAATTGATCGTATTAATGTTTGTACTTACCAAGCCGTTTCGGGAACAGGTAAACAGGG
>DAOVVZ010000413.1:0-2720 GCA_030636915.1 Methylomarinum sp.
GTTCTGAAATATCATCAAAGTAACCGGCTCAAGCCAGATATAAATAGGTCGCATCCCAACTCTCTCTTTGCTGGCTACGCTGGGCACTTGCAATTCGGGAGGATAACCATCTACCCTTAATGTTTTTATAATCAATAGTCACTTCCGAAGCAGACTGGTTATATAACGCCACAGCAGTTACATGAATTCCGCCTTTACGCCAACTGGCAACAGGAACCACTCTGATTCTAGAGTCATATAGCAAATC
This sequence comes from Methylomarinum sp., assembly GCA_030636915.1. Lineage (GTDB taxonomy): Bacteria > Pseudomonadota > Gammaproteobacteria > Methylococcales > Methylomonadaceae > QPIN01. The sequence goes on from DAOVVZ010000413.1 coordinate 248, forward strand.
TGCCGAGTGGGTGTTGGTCAATTTAGCCGGACTGATATCTTCAACAACTTCACGTTCGTTAGCAGCTAACCGCACCGATTTTGAAGCATATTCAGTCAATTCAATGTAGGTCTTTTGTTTTTCTGAAGGCTGATAATCATTCTGTGATTGAGGGGCAACATAGTTTTTATGTCTAGCTCTTTCACCCTTATCATGAAAATGATCAAATCGATCCTGTAAATCGTATTCTTTAAATGGTTTTTCCAGATGGTAGCCTTTAATACGTCTGTCGTTATTGCTATAAATATTAAGGTTATCAATTTTAGGCGCATTAGGGTGAATACTGTTTTCCTTAAGAAAATCCTGGCTTACCTGAGATGCCTCGTTAGGTGTAGTAGTGATAAATGGGCGAATAATGACTACCAACTCTGTACGTTCACGTATCTTGGCTATGTCTCTAAAAAAGAAACCTAACCCGGGGATATCACCTAAAACAGGGACTTTTGACTCTACATCCCTAGCTCTTTCTTTAATAAAGCCACCGACAGCTATAGAGGTACCATCTTTGGCAACAACAGTGCCGCTAAATGTTTCAGTTTGTACAACATCGATATCAGCATCAACCAGTTTGTTACCCACTTGTACCGGGATAGTTGCCTTGTCAAGACTGAGATCAGAGCGTTCTATCAAAAGCCGGATACTTACAGTTCGATCTGCATTGATGTTTGGGGTCAAAAACAAAGTTGTTCCGAGGTTCCTTACCTCGGTTATCGGAACAATAATAGAATTATTAACGACAGTTGAGTCGCCAGGAAAAACATTTGATGTACTAGAATCTTCATAACCCGTTACTATAGGACGCTCGTCTCCAATAAACATACGACTAACTTCCTGATTGGTGGTTAATAAAATAGGTGTTGCAACTTCAGTCACCCGGCCTTCTAATTCCAGAAGTTGTAATCGCGCTTCAAAGTTATCACTTACGACTGTGGCTAAAAGAGCAGGGTTAAATGCAGCGGAAGCTGTTTGAAGTACTCTCGCAGCTGCGCCTACAGCGCCTATACCATTAGTAATTTCAAAACTACCTGACTTGACTTTAAAATCAAACAAAGAGGAATATCCATCTGAGAGATCAATAGACAATACTTTAACTTCCATTAATAACATGGAACTTTCATTATCAATTTCTTTATATAGAGCTGCGACTTGTTTCATTGCCTCCATATCACGAGTACGGATCAATACGCGGTTCTGACGCTTTATAACACTGACATAAATAGGCGCTTGATGACGTATAGCCCTACTCAAAAAAGCATTACTTTGTCCGGAATTACCCGATAGAATATTTTGTAAATCGGCATTTTTGGAATTAATGTCATGTAAAGTTGCGGCGATGGAATCTAATGAATTATAGCTAAGGGATTCTGAATTATTGTATGTTCCTGAGCTGTTATTTTGATTTCTGTTGGAATTGTTCCCGAATCCGCTGTTATTTCTATTGTTTTGAAGACAGTTGCTGCCACTGGAATTATTGTTACTGTTATTTGAACGTGAATTTGAGCCAAAACCAGAACCAGAACCAGAACGTGAGTTTGAATTTGAATTTGAATTTGAGCTGTTCGATGTAGATTGAGTAGTCGTAGCACTATTAATTAAATCAAATCGACTGAGTCGGGAAGACAAGTCATTAAGTAATTCATCTTCATTCGAGCCATAACTTAATATAACCCTTTCGCTACCATACAAATTACAAACGGTATCCGCCAGATCAATTGCATTTTTTGCATTTTTAAGCGTAAAAATTTCAGTTTTTTCCTGCTTAAACTCAACCTGCTCCATGCGATACTCTTGAACCGTATAGATACGGATAATATTGGAACGCTTGTCATGCTTGTACCAAAGGTTATAAGTTTTAGCGATCGCGTCGATCACATCAAGCGCGGTAATATCTTTCAAATACATGGTGATTTGTATTTGAGCCGCTTGCTGAGAGGCAATAATATTCAAATTTGAATGTTCAGTGAGAATCTTTAAAGCATCGCCCACTGTAATGCTTCTAAATTCAAGCTGGCTGATTTTATGCGTTGGTTTTTTTTTGGCAGCAACAGATAACGACGGCGTGCCTGACAAGCCTATAAGAAAAAAAATTAGCAAAGTTGATAAAAATTTAAAACGCATTAGATATTCCAGGTATTTAGCTATTGATATATATAAGAAAACTGTTTATTCCCACACATTCTGTAGGAGGCTGTCCCCTCGGGCTGATATCTTTTAATTAAAATCGCCACATTGGAGTGTTATTGCAAAACCATCATTTGTTCGAAAGGCGAAAGAAAAATAGTGACATTATTTTCAGTAATCTTATCGACTCTAATATTGATGATTTTTCGATTAACCATCTGAGAGGCTGTACTGCCTTCAGTTAAATGCAAAGTATGATCATTAATACGTAGTACTACCGTAGCAGGCTTATCAGGCGTTACAATTTTAGCCA
>DAOVVZ010000431.1:0-2539 GCA_030636915.1 Methylomarinum sp.
AGGCTAAAAGCTAAAAGATAAAGGCCAAAGGCTAAAAGCTAAAGGCTAAATGCTAAAGGCTAAAGGCTAAAGGCTAAAGGCTAAAGGCTAAAGGCTAAAGGCTAAAATAGTGTTTTCTCCTAATATCGTTAAATCAAGAAAAAATAATATTTCACAAATAACTTAACTCACTGGCAATTTTCTCCTGCTTGCTCTCCTTTTGCTCTTGCTCCCCCTTTTGCAGTTCACCTGCTCTTGTTCTAAAGACTAAAATTATCACCTAAATACACTTTTCTAACTTCTTCATTGGCAACAATCTCTTTTGTCGATCCTTCTGCAATCACCTTCCCGTCATTAAGTATATACGCACGGTCACAGATTTCTAGGGTAGCCCTTACTTTATGCTCAGTAATTAAAACCCCAATCCCTCGTTGCTTAAGGTGAGCAATAATTTTTTGTAGATCAATAACTGAAATAGGATCAACACCGGCAAAAGGCTCATCCAGTAGAATAAATTGCGGGTCTGTTGCTAATGCCCTGGCAATTTCAACTCTACGTCGCTCACCACCCGAAAGCCCTAATGCTATCTGATCACGCAGATGAGTAATACTAAATTCTTCCAATAAATCTTCAATTAATAATTCGGCTTGTCCCTTGGTTAAATCTGAGCGAATTTGTATTACAGCACGTAAATTATCAACCACACTTAACTTACGAAAAACCGAAGGCTCTTGAGCCAAATAGCCTACCCCTAGTCTCGCCCGATAGTGCATAGGGTAATGGGTAATATCCATATCATCAAAAAATATTTCACCACTATCCGCCTTAACCAGTCCAACCAGCATATAAAAACTGGTTGTTTTACCCGCACCATTTGGTCCCAATAGCCCAACAACCTCACCGGTATCGACATGCAATGACACACCATCGACAACATTTCGTTTGTTATAACTTTTAATCAGTTGTTTTCCTGCCAGCCTGGTCATTTATCTTCCTTTTTCTTGACTTTAGGCTTAAACACAGAATGCACTCTTCTAGCATCCGATGCTTTTTCCCCCGCTTTTATCAAGGAGTTTTTACTATCATAAATAATAAGCCTGCTCGCTGATCGACTATTTCCCTGCGAGACAACCGCCTCTTCAATTAAAATCAATTTGTTTTCATCAGGATAGTATTCTCCCGTTAAGCCTTCACCATGAATTTCTTCTTTGCCCACACCGGGAAGTTGCTTGAATTTAGCCGGTTTCCCAGTAAACACCATTTTATCAATAGCGCCATCCTTAGTATATACAACCAATTTATCTGAGGTGATATGCAGACTACCTTGATCCGTCACTACATCTCCGGTATAAATACTGGTACCTGTTCTGTCGTTATAACTGGCAGTATTTGAATCAATATAAACCGGCTGCTCTGAATCACTTTCGAGTGCCACAGCCCAATGGCTGCATCCTAACAAAATACTAAAAACAAAAAATTTAATTAAATTCATATCGTCCTTTAACTTTCGACAAAAACTTTAACCGGACTGGCTCAACAAAAAAAGCTTGCATACCTACACCCTCTGTCCTGTTCACCCCGTCTATAACCTCAGCCCATCGATCAGTTTCTGCATAGCTGGTTGACAGCACAACCTGTAAATCCAGACTATTAATTTTAAAGGGGCGTCGGTTTTTTATAGCATCCCGACGAATAGCAACTTCCCCCTGCAATAGCAAATGATCCCCATCAGACTCTAACACACCTTTTTTAGACCTAATCACCCATGGTGGCGTATCTGAATTATACAAAGTCATCACAGGCTGTGCTAAATGCGTTTTTCCATCATCACTGTAATGAATCATTTTATCGGCAGTCAGCTCATTTTTCAGCAAGCCTTGCTGGGTCATTTCTTTTTTATAATAGCCATTACTATAATAATCAGGACTATGAGCAACCAAGGTAACAGGCTCTTTGAGCTCTTCTTCAAAAAAATCTGCCAATAACCAAGAGCCCGCCATCAAAACAGCTAAAACAAGATAAACTCTATATTGGCTAAAAATCATTGCATGTAACTCTTCAATACGCCATCAAAAGTACCTTGAGATTTCATAATAAAATCACATACCTCTCTCACCGCACCTAAGCCACCGGGGGTTTCTGTACACCAATCTGCGTAATCCTTAACGGCATCATTGGCATCATTAACGGCGATTGACAAACCCACCCGCGTCATAACAGGCAAATCCAATAAATCATCACCAACATGCGCTGCCTGCTCAGGCTCTATTGATAAAGATTGTAAAATCTCATGGAATGCAGCTATTTTGTTTTCATGCCCCTGATAGACATATTCAATGCCTAGGTTTTTCATCCGCAAAGCCACTGAATTTGATTTCCGCCCAGAGATCACCGCAACTTCTACTCCGGTTTGCCGTAATAACTTAATTCCATGCCCATCACGAGCATGAAAACACTTATATTCTGTTCCCGAATTATCAAAAAACAGTCGTCCATCAGTTAATACACCATCAACATCAAGAATTAATAATTTTAATTTTTTAGCCTTCTCAACTATGTC
>DAOVVZ010000071.1:0-6703 GCA_030636915.1 Methylomarinum sp.
AGGTTGTGTTGTTTGTCTTTCACTGGCGCGTATCGATATGCAAGGCGAGCTTTATCATATTTATAAAGTCTTACGAAAAGATGAGTATGGATTAGATTTATATGATTTTAATCAGGAAGGCGGTTTTAAAAAGGCATTTAAGGAATTGTAAATCGCCTTTTTGGGGTATTTGGTGTAATAGTTGAAGTGTTATTCCCGGTAAAGATATCGGGAATAACAGACATATTTTATGTGTGTGAAATGCGAGTATACTCCGCGCGGTTAAGTTTTTGTATTATCTGCATGTAATCCACATTCTTTTTTGTTACCTGATTCCCACCACCAACGTCCAACGCGCTCATGTTGATTAGGTAGAGTTGCACGGGTGCATGGTTCGCAACCTATGCTGACAAACCCTTTCTCATGCAGAGTATTATAAGGGACTTGATAAGCCTCTATATGATCCCATACTTGAGCAGAGCTCCAGTTAAGCAGAGGATTGAATTTAATTAACTGTTTTTCATCACTAGAGAAGGCCGTATCAATTTGTACTTCTGGAATATCTTGACGAGTATCTAAGCTTTGATCTTTACGTTGCCCTGTAATCCAGGCATCTAATTGAGATAACTTACGTTTTAGTGGTTCTACCTTACGAATGCCACAACACTGTTGATGGCCATCCTCATAAAAGCTGAATAAACCTTTTTCTTTAACAAAAGGGTCTAATAAATCCCTGTCTGGGGTTAGTAGCTCAATGTTAATGTTGTAGTGTTGGTTTACTTTTTCGATAAAACGGTAGGTTTCTGGATGCAGGCGACCAGTATCTAAAGAGAATACCTGAATGTCTTTTCTTATGTTTAATGCCATGTCAATTAACACAACATCTTCAGCGCCACTGAATGAAATGGCGATATTATCAAAACTTTCCAGTGCTGCTTTCAAGATACTGCGTGGCTTTTTATTTTGAAGTTCTGTTTGAAGTGTTTCGATATTGAATGATGTCATGTTGTTAGCGTGTCTTAATTGGGTCAGTATTTATTTTTGAGAAAAATAGTTATTTAAAAAGTCATCAAAAGAGAGGGTGTTATTAGTCTCAATTTCTTGTTGTTTTTCATGCGAGATTTTACGTAGTTCATCAAATTCTTGCGTTGTTTGTGCATCAAGTTGATGGTTTTTAAAATGCTGTTTGTGCGCTTCTGAGGTATTTAAACCAAAGCGACCAAAAGCTTGCTGTTTTTCTCTCATGCCTTGCAGTACTTTTGCCGAAGGGGTTAAGTCAGGGTTTTTAAGCACTTCATGTTGCTGTTTTAATGCGTTGCTGTAAGGTTGCTCTGTATTCCCCTGGTCCAGAGTTTCGCAAACAGCTTGCATAGACTCTAAAATCTCATTAGCCCAGGTATTTAATGGGATAGTGTGACCATTTTTATCAAGTTCTAATCCAGGTTTTCTTCCAGAGTGAGCAACATCGAGTTGATTGTCATTGTTGGTTTTTTGCTCTTGCCCAGTGTACTCAGGGCTATCTTGTAGTAAGCAATTTAATAAAAATGCTTCAACAAAACGGGCTTTGCTTTCATCAATTCCGATAGGGTTAAATAGGTCTAAATCGAGTGAACGAATTTCAATATATTCAACGCCACGTCGTTTTAACGCAAGTGTTGGTTTTTCACCAGACTCTGCGATCTGCTTGGGACGGACGGTACTGTAATACTCATTTTCAATTTGTAGGGTATTAGAATTGAGTTGCTTATATTTGCCATCAACTTTAACACCAATATCGTCATAACCAGGATAAGGCGTATCAATGGCTGCACTTAAACTGCTGACATAGCCAGATAATGAATTGTAATCAATCTGTAGATCAGCTTGATTTTTACTTTTATAACCAATATCACTCATACGTAGTGAGGTGGCATAAGGATGGTACAGCGTGTATTGGTCAAATTCATCAAACTCAGCCATTAAATGTGGTCTGCTCTTAAAAAAGCTTTTACAGATGGCAGGTGATGCACCAAATAAATAAAGTATCAACCAGCCTTGGCGTTGAAAATTTCTGATTAAGCCAAAATAAGCTTCAGAGATAAAGTCATTCAGTTCTTTTTTGCTTTGGCTCTGCGCATGTAACACCGGCCACAAGGCTTTTGGAACAGAGTAATTAAAATGGATACCAGCAATGGCTTGCATGGTTCTGCCGTAGCGATGCCATAAGCCTTGTCTGTATATATGTTTCATTTGACCAATATTTGAATCGCCATATTCAGCAATAGGAATACTTTCATCACCATTAATGCCACAAGGCATACTGGCAGATAACAGCATCTCATCATCAAGATGGTCATAAACATATTGATGAACAGTATGCATAAACCCTAACGTTTCAGTTATTTCAGCAAATGGTGGTGTGATGAACTCAAGCAGGGCTTCTGAGTAATCCGTTGTTATATAAGGGTGTGTCAGCGCAGAACCTAGGGCATAAGGATGCGAGGTTTGTGAAATCATGCCTTCTTTAGAAATGCGTAGACTTTCTTTTTCTATGCCTTTAAGTCCACCAACAAGCAGTTGTTGTTTGTTTTGATCCAGCAAATAGCTAAGGCGTGGAGAATGTTGTGTATTCAAAATGGTCATAAAGAGGGTGTTAGCCCAGTTGATCTTGATATAATCTGACTATTATAATTGGTTATTAGCAATTGGAGTAGTTTATCAATATAGAACAAGGTGCTGATAAGGATGAACAGGCAGGAAAGATACTTAAATCTGTTTTTGGCTATGATGCTTATAGAGGGCAGCAACAGCAGATTGTTGAGCAGCTGATAGCAGGCCAAGATGCTTTAGTTTTAATGCCTACCGGCGGAGGTAAGTCATTATGCTATCAGATTCCATCATTGGTTCGGTCCGGTGTGGGTATTGTTATTTCTCCGTTGATAGCATTGATGCAAGACCAGGTTACTGCATTGCATCAGTTAGGCGTTAAGGCGGCTTTTTTAAATTCGACCTTATCGATGGATGAGGCGCGCTTAGTTGAGCATCAACTCCAGCAAGGTGAGTTGGATCTATTATATATCGCGCCTGAGCGCTTAACTTCAGCGTGGACTCAGTCTTTATTTCAGCGTATCAATATCGCTTTATTTGCTATTGATGAGGCGCATTGTGTTTCGCAATGGGGTCATGATTTTCGCGTCGATTATCTACAATTATCTTTACTGCATGAAAAATTCCCCTCTATTCCCAGGATTGCATTAACCGCAACCGCTGATGAAAAAACCCGTGAAGAGATTATTAAGCGACTGGGCTTAGAGCAAGCGCAATCGTTTATTAGTGGGTTTGATCGACCCAATATTCGCTATCGTATTGTGCAAAAGCAAAATGCTAAACAACAGTTGTTAAACTTTATTAGAGCGGAACATGCAGGGGATGCCGGCATTGTTTATTGTTTGTCGCGTAAGAAAGTAGAATCAACAGCCGAATGGTTGCAAGGTAAAGGAATTAAAGCCTTGCCTTATCATGCCCGCTTACCTAATGAGGTTAAGCAACAAAATCAACACCGTTTTTTAATGGAAGAAGGTGTGGTGATTGTAGCCACGATTGCTTTTGGTATGGGTATAGATAAACCCAATGTGCGGTTTGTCGGACATTTGGATTTGCCTAAAAGTATAGAAGGCTATTATCAGGAAACAGGACGTGCTGGACGTGATGGAGAGCCTGCTAGCGCCTGGATGGCTTATGGTTTGCAAGATGTTATCACTTTACGAAAAATGTTAGGTGATTCTGATGCCGATGAAAAACATAAGCGGTTAGAGCTACATAAATTAGATGCCATGCTAGCCTTGTGCGAGATGGTGAGTTGCCGAAGACAAGCACTATTAACATATTTTGGTGATGAGCTTGAGCAAGGTTGTGGTAATTGTGACACCTGTTTAGAACCCGTAGAAACCTGGGATGGAACGATTGCAGCACAACAGGCTTTGTCCTGTATTTATCGAACAGAACAGCGCTTTGGTGTGACTTATCTGCTGGATGTGTTGCTAGGTAAATCAAATGAGCGCATAAAAAGTTTTGGGCATGATAAACAATCAACTTTTGGCATAGGCAAAGACCTGGATGAAAAGCAGTGGCGTTCTGTTTTTAGACAACTGGTTGCTAAAGGCTATGTAGAGGTTGATTTTGATGGTTATGGCGCGTTTAAATTGACTGAAAAATGCCGGCCTCTGTTACGCAGTGAACAAACCTTAATGCTCCGTAAAGATATTACACCAGAGAAAGGGCTATCTAAAAAAGCGGGAAAAAGAACAACGGTTCAAGGGCAAAACAGTTTGTTATGGGAAGCTTTACGAGAAAAGCGTCGAGAGCTTGCCGATAAGCAAGATGTACCGCCTTTTGTGATTTTTCATGATGCCACTTTAATGGCGATGATGGATGAAAAGCCCAGTAATTTACAGGAAATGAGTTATATATCCGGTGTGGGTGAAAAGAAGCTAGAACTCTATGGTGATAAATTCTTAGAGGTACTAGAAAACTTTTCTGGGATGGATTTTCCCGATACGGTGGCAGAAACGGTGGCATTATTCCGCCTGGGTTATACGGTAGAAAAAGTCGCCAAAGAAAGGCAGTTAAAACAAGAGACCATTTATAGTCATTTATCACAAGCGATAGAAGAAGGCAGAGTGTTAGTTAATGATGTACTTGATTTAGATGAAAAGGAAATCCAGCAAATAGAAGAGGCTATTATCAATTTACCAGAAGAACAAAAAAATGCATTGAAACCTTTGTTTGAGCAGTTCGACGAGACTTATAGCTATAGTGTTTTACGTTGTGTGAGAGCGGGATTTTTACATAAAACAGAATAGGCTCGGTGTTTAGTCGATTAAATTAAAAGCAATAGCTATAGAGATGCCACAGAAATGATTGTTATAAATGCAATACCGAAAAAAATTAAGTGTATAGGTCGTATTATTGTTCTATTGGTAGTAACAGCAACTCCTGCTTTTGCTGTTGATTGGGGCTCACCTTTTGACTGGACATCAAGCAATATTCAGCTGTTATATGGCAATGATTTTGAGCTCGGCGATGATGAACGGGCAACGATGACAGTTGAACACAGCAATGGTTGGAAATATGGCAGTAATTTCTTTTTTGTAGATATTATCAACAGAAATGACCTTGATGATGTGGAAATTTATGCTGAGGTTTATAGCTACCTTAGTTTAAATAAAATATCGGGAAAGGATTTTTCTTTAGGCCCAATCAATGATTTTTCCTTGGTGGCAGGGCTTAATATTGATAACTTTCCCGATGGTGAACCGTTTAGAGCCTACTTGTTAGGCGTTAGTGTTGATTTGAATAACGAAGCATTTGATTATCTGCAAGTCGATATTACAACATTTAAAAATGAGGATCTCAGTGGTCGATATGGTATACAAATTACACCTGTTTGGAGTGTGCCGTTTGTGTTAGGCGATTTAAGTTTTAAATTTAGAGGCTTTATTGATTTTCGTAATGCAAATACTAACGCGTCACATAATGTAAACATGTTAGCGCAACCACAAGTATTATTGGATATAGGTGACCTTATCGTGGGTAAGCAGGATAAACTGTATCTGGGGACTGAGTATTCATACTGGTATAACAAATTTGGAATTAAAGGCGTAGAAGAGTCTGTTGTTCAAGGAATGCTGATTCTGTTTTTTTAGATTTAAATCGGCTATCTTTATTTTTGAACGGCTCCCGCTCCCTAGCCAGCATACTTTTATCGGGAATCTAGCACTACAATAGTGACTCTGTCTCAAAAGATTACCGGATGACGATATCAATAGAGTTGTTCGTTCACCCTAATTCAGCTTATTTAATGTGAGTATCTATATTACTTTTTGACAGAAGCTTATATATCTATAAGATACTTATCAGATGTGTTAGAGTGAAATTTAGCATGATTCAAGTGAGTAAACAGAAATACGAGCTTTTAACTCAATAAGGTGGATGTATGGAATTAAAACGTACCATATTATTCGTGTTACTTTGTCAGGTTATGGTCGTTAATGCGGGTGATTATGATCTCGTTAAACCTGAAACAGTTGGCTTGTCATCAACTGGTGTTAAACGAATAGGTCATTTGCTCGCTCAGCATGTCAATGAGAACAAGATTGCGGGCTCTGTAGTGTTGATGGCCAGGCATGGAAAAATCGCCTATTTAAAAGCATCTGGACAGGCAGATATTGATGTCCCGATGAAGGAAGATACGATTTTTAGAATCGTTTCTATGACTAAGCCTATAACTAGTACCGCAGTCATGCTGCTATATGAACAAGGTAAGTTGTTATTGTCTGATCCTGTCTCTAAATATATTCCCGAATTTAAACATCAGAAAGTCGTTGAAATGCTGCCAGAAGGCAGTGAATTCCCTTATAAATTAGTCCCTGTAAAAAGAGAAGTTACCATACATGACTTATTAACCCATCAGTCGGGTCTTTTGTATTTAGCATCAACAGGCTGGTTTCCTAATCCTAAGCGAGAGCAGGTTGTAAGCTTTTATAGGGATGCAGGAATTACAGATGGTTTTTGCAGACCCGATGAAAGCATAGGCGAGATGGTCAAACGATTGGCTAAATTGCCTCTTTATGCGCAACCCGGTGAAACCTGGGAATATGGCCTGTCTGCTGATGTATTAGGCTATTTAATTGAAGTGGTTTCTGGCATGAAGTTTGATGCCTTTGTACAAACTCAGATTTTTGAC
>DAOVVZ010000400.1:0-2812 GCA_030636915.1 Methylomarinum sp.
AAGAATAATGCTAAACAACATGCCTAATGCCGTTGAATAGTTGAAGCCTTCTTTTTTCTTGGATAGGCTTGAAATCCAGTTGTTATTTTCTGACATGTTAAAATAATAGCAGAACTGCAAGAAAATCTAAGATAAAGTTTTTGTAGGTAGATGGTAGTATGTTTATGATTTAATGGATTTTGTCTGTATGGATTTCTATTGCTAAAATTAATTTGTATTAATATTAAGGTATTGCGTATTTAGTATTGTAGAATATAAAGTGATTTTAATAGATGTAGTCACATATTGGTGTGAAGTTTATGGTTGGTTTAATAATAGGTTTTTTTAAATGATTAAGATTTTATTAGTAGATGATCATGAGCTGGTTAGAACGGGTATAGAGGCGTTGCTCAATTCACAAGAAGATCTTGCGGTTGTTGGTGTTGCTCAGTGTGGAGAGGCTGCACTGGAACTCTTAAATGATATTTCGCCCGACGTGGTTTTAATGGATATCAATATGCCTGGGATTGGCGGGATAGAGGCTTGTCGAAGAATATTGCAGCAGTATAAAAAAGTTAAAGTAATCGCTTTGTCTATACATAACGATGGGCCAATTCCTCAGCAATTATTAAAGTTAGGTGCTGTAGGGTTTATCTCGAAAGGTTCACCAGTTGATGAGATGGTGGCTGCAGTTCGCACAGTAATGAATGGTAAACGCTATTTATGTTCGGAAGTTGCAAATAACCTGGCTTTTCAAAGTTTACCAGGTGAAAATGATTCGCCATTTGAAAAGCTGTCACAAAGAGAATCTGAGGTTGTTAATTTAATATTACAAGGAAAGAGTATTAAAGAGATGTCGGAAATATTGGTCTTAAGTGATAAAACAGTCAATACTTATCGATACCGTTTATATGACAAGTTGAAAGTGAAGAATGATGTCGAGTTGACTCGTTTAGCGGTTAAGTTTGGCCTGATAGAATAGTGGCTCAGCTCCATATCATGGCGATTAAAAATAGGCATGTAACTTAATGCCTATTTTTCGCTAGAACTAAGCTATTTCCTGCGCCTTAATAAAGGCATCTCTAAAATCAAGATAGACAGGTTCGTCTGTTTCTAAGGTTAATTCTAATAATTTGTGTTGTAACTGGTATTTAATATTTCCAATAGCCAAAGCACCAATACCAATGGCACCCGTAGGTTTTTCCAGTGCAATTCCATTATCTTTGGCGCCAATCCCCGTAATCCCCGCTGGAGGAACTGCATTAACATCGCCTGCCACTTTAAGTTGTTTTGCTTGAGCAAGGACTTCAGTGCTTAATACTTGAACCCCCGCTTTAGCAGCACAAAAAACAATATCTATATCGGCCATTAGTAATACTTTTTCTTCATCTGACCCCGCTTTAGCCCCTGTTAGCTTGCAATGACAACGTCGATTGTATTCCTCTGCTGCATCATTAGCGGCCTCAATAGACATGTGATCTACCAAAGCCGTTTCTGCGCCAGCAAGTGAAGCAATAACGCCAGTTGCAATACCTACAGGTCCCGTTCCACCAAAAACAAGTGCTTTGCAGTCTTTAAGGGCTTTGTTATGTTTCTCTTTTAGTTCTTTCTCCACGCAAGCAACTAATGCCGCTGCTGTGGTAAACGCGCCGCTAGGGTCTGCAAGTACTGAAATTTCAAAAGGCGGAACCATTGCCTGTTGCGCACTATCCATCATATCCATTGCCAGCCCAATATCTCTGCCGCCAATAAAAATTGCCGTTCGTTTAATGCCCGATGGGCTACGGGAAAAGATAGCATCCTGTGTTAATCCGTGGACGCCTTCAAGTTTGACGTTGTTATAAGGCATTAACACATCAAATCCTGTATCTAAAGCCATATTAATATCAAACGGGCTATTGTTTGGCATAGGGTCAAACATATGAAGAATACTGCGCTTTGGCATTTTACTTCCTTATTTAGATGATTTTATAACTTCACGAGCGACTTCAAAAGCATGTTCAAAATGCAGGTACACTGGTTTTTCACTTTCAATCATTTGTTTCAATAACAGGCTCTGAGTCTGGTATTTAATATTACCAATTGCTAAGGCGCCTAAACCTACAGCACCACAAGTGCTTCCTTTAATTACAGAACCATTGTCAAAGGCATCTAGTCCTGCAATTCCTGAAGGAGGGACGGCATTAATATCTGCTGCAACTTTAAGTTGTGTTGCTGAGGCAATCTGTTCGGCGTTAAGCAATTCAATACCTGCTGCACCTGTTGCAAAAACAATATCAGCTGTTTTGATATATTCTGATTTATCAGAATCAAGTCCTGCTTCAATTGCGATTTTACCTTCGCCAAATTCACTGTTGCATAAATCGACGATATGTTGAGCTTTATCAAGATTTCTGCCAATAATTGTAACATTTGCACCTGCTTGAGCCGCTAAAACGGCAGCAGCTTGACCTACAGGGCCTGTTCCACCCAGTGCAAGTAGGGATTTACCTTCTAGTGTCGTATTAAATTTTTGATCCAGTTCCTTTTCCACTGCAGCAACCATACCGGCAGCTGTTGTAAACGCACCACTTGGATCGGCGAAAACTGAAACTTCAAAAGGAGGGAACATAGCATTTCTTGCTGCTTTCAGCATATCTCTAGCTTGTTTTGTATCTCGTCCGCCAATAAAGATTCCTGTTCTGTTTAGACCTTTTGGGCTACGTGAAAAGATAACATCCTGAATTAAGCCTTTTACTTCACTAGGTTCTACATTGATGTAAGGGATTGCTGCAACCCAGCCAGCATCCATAGCCATATTAACATCAAATGGGCTTAGGTTTTTCGCTGTTGT
>DAOVVZ010000391.1:0-2906 GCA_030636915.1 Methylomarinum sp.
TATTACCAACGATTTGATGGCAGTGAAAGTGGCTATTGGAATAAAGAACAAAAGCAATGGCAGGTTTTATCTACAGACTATCGCAACGCCATTCGTAATGGTCTGCGTATAGCTCGCAAAGAAACCGCACCTGATTTGTTGGCCTTACCCATCCCTACTGCGGAGGCAGGACAATGAAAAAAGTTATCTTTATTTGCCTACTTTGTCTTGGCGCACAAAATGTTATTGCTGAACACCTTGGCTTAGATCAATTATTAAGAGATGTAAAAAATACCCAAGGCCTTGAGGCCAGAACCAACAAAGCCAGAGAAACTCAATTTCTGGCAGAAAAAAACCAGCAACAACAACGATTAAATACCGCGCTTGCTTCATTAGCCAAACAAGAACATCTAAGCAATCAATTAAAAGCACATTTGGATAGCAATGAACAAGTATTAAGCAAGCTAGAAACAGATTTAAAAAACCGTAGCGGCGTACTGGGTGAATTATTTGGTGTTGCCCGCCAAGCCGCTGGTGATTTGCAAGCAGATTTAAGCCAGTCATTAATCTCCGCACAATTCCCTAATCGTGCAAAAAAATTAAACAGCATCGCCAATAGCAAAGCTCTACCCACCATAGAACAGCTAGAAACCTTATGGTTTACCTTGCAACAGGAGATGACCGAATCAGGCAAGGTGGTTTATTTTGACAGTAAAATTCAAGTTTCTGGCGCATTGCAAGATGCCAAAGTCATTAGAATAGGTAAATTTAACGCCCTGGCTAATGGTGAATATTTAGAGTTTTTACCGGACACCGCTCGCTTAAACCGCTTGGGCCGGCAACCTGACAGTCAATATCTAAGCCTTGCTGAAGATCTATTTAATGCCACATCTGAACCGGTTGCTGTAGGCATAGATCCGACTAGAGGCGTCATTCTCAGTATGCTTATTCAAGCTCCTGATACTGTTGAACGAGTTCAGCAAGGTGGCTTTATCGGTTACATTATTTTAATCATGGGTGCTGTTGGCTTTATTTATGCCATTATCAGACTCATTAGTTTAACCCTCACCGGTCAAAAAATGACCGCACAAATAAGTTCATCAGCTGCTTTAACAGATAACCCTTTAGGTCGTGTTTTTATTGCTGCCGAACAAAAGCAGTCAGAGGATACTGAAAATTTAGAGTTAATTTTGGATGAAGCGATTACCCGAGAAGTTCCATTACTCGAAAAAGGCCTACCAATGATTAAGTTATTAGCCGCTGTTGCACCACTACTAGGTCTATTAGGTACGGTGACAGGTATGATTGCGACATTTCAATCTATCAGTTTATTTGGTACGGGTGACCCAAAATTAATGGCTAGCGGTATTTCTCAAGCCTTAGTGACAACTATGTTGGGATTATGTGTCGCCATCCCATTATTGTTTTTACATAGCCTGGTTGCCTCTCGTAGCCGCATGTTAGTTCAGATACTGGATGAACAAACAGCGGGATTAATTAGCCGCCGCATAGAAAAATAGTGATGAATTTGTTTGATTCACTACAGCAATTTTTACATACTGGCGGTGATGTCCTGTGGATTATCCTATGGGTTTCTATTTGTCTTTGGGCATTAATTGTGGAAAGACTACTGTATTTTAGACAGAGCTACCCAGCCCAACAAAGCCAGTGGCTACAAGACTGGGAAAACCGTACAGATAAAAACTCTCAACGGGCTTTATTTATTCGAGAATGCATTATTTCTGAAGCTAAAATCAGCATGGGGAAAACCGTACCTGTGATTAAAATGCTGGTTGCCTTATGCCCTTTATTGGGACTGCTCGGCACGGTAACAGGCATGATCCATGTCTTTGATGTTATGGCTGTCACAGGCACTGGCAATGCCCGAGCAATGGCTTCTGGTGTCTCTCAAGCAACTATCCCGACTATGGCCGGCATGGTCATTGCCATCGCGGGGCTTTATTTTAGCAAACTGATTGAACAACGCGTCAGCGAAGAAACCCACCATTTAACTGATTTACTACAATATCACTAATATTATGAGTCGCAGATCTAATCGTTCTAGTAGCGAACAAACAGCCGATATTGATATGACACCGATGCTAGACATCGTGTTTATTATGTTAATTTTCTTTATTGTCACCACCTCTTTCGTCAAAGAATCGGGCATAGATGTTAATCGTCCAACCGCACAAACGGCGACTCGCAAGGAACAGGGTAATATCATTGTCTCTATCAAACCCAATGGCGATGTATGGATTGACAAAAGATTAGTTGATATCCGCGCAGTCAGGGCTAATGTTGCCCGTTTACATGCAGAACAACCCTTAGGCTCTGTTGTCATTGCAGCTGACAAAGAAACCAAGGTCAAAGTTTTAACTCAAGTAATGGATCAAATTCGTTTGGCTGGCATTATGAACGCCTCCATTGCTACCGAAACAGAATCAAAGTGAAGACGCTTTCTATTTCAGCCATTTCCGGCATTATTATTTCATTAGCTTTATTTTGGCTAATGCAAGCTATGATCAGCAACAATCAGCAAGGCTTTAATAAGACCGACAACTTGCAGATGACTGAATTTGTGCGCTTAAAGCGTGAGACCAAACTTCAGACTAAAAACCGTGAAATCCCGGATGAACCTCCACCAGAAAAGCGTCCGCCACCTCCAAAAATGCAAATGCAGCAAGTACAGGTTACTCAAACTACTGCACCTAAAATGGATATGCCTAACTTAGATATTCCATTGCAAACGGACAGGTTTAGCGGTTCTTTGCTTGGGGGTTTACAAATGAATGCAGGAGAAATAAGCACCAATGTCATCCCTTTGCTTCGTATTCCACCTCGGTATCCTATGCGGGCGGCAAACAGACATATTGAAGGCTGGGTTAAAGTTGAATTCACTATCACTGAACAAGGCACTGTAAAGA
>DAOVVZ010000124.1:0-5341 GCA_030636915.1 Methylomarinum sp.
AGTTAAAGATAAAATGTAGGATGGGCAAAGTGATAGCGTGCCCATCATAATGTTAAGATGGGCACGGGATAAAGCCCCTTTGCCCATCCTACTTTTAATACACCTTAACTTAATGGCAGTGACCCAACCCTCCCCATCAAGGGAGGACTTAAAAGCAAAAATTGACTAAGATTTATATCCACCCATGGTTTGTTAATAACCATGTAAAACTAAAGCCCATTCCAAATCACCCAATTTGTGCTTTACCCTGTAAATTATTGTCCCGCTTTACGAGCCGCTTCTGCAAACATCAGTTGTTTTAAAACACGTCGGGTAATGTCAATACGCATCTTTTTTAAATGACGGTCTGCAATAACTCCAGGCACTTCAGCATCAAGATAAACCTGACGCATTTCTGACAATGTTTTCTCACATTGTTTAATAATGGCATCAGTTGAATTACGTGAATCAATATTTGCATAACCCTTTTTTTGCATTTCATCAATCACACATTTTTTATACTTAAACTGAGCTTGCTGAATATTCTTGATGACTGTTTCTGTTAATGAGGTGGCATGCCACTCATTCTTTGCATCATCGGCATAACTAAGACTTGATGCGGCTAATAATGCTAAAAATAAAACGTGTTTCATAATACTGTCCATACAGGTTAAATTTTGATAGTCATGATTTTACGCGAACTATCATAGGATTTCTAAAAATATGGGGGATAATTCACAGTTTTCAACTTATCCCATGCTTATGGGACATAAAAATCGTCCTCAACGCTCTCTACGCTTATAAACAACCATCATAGACAGTCCGCGCGCCAACATAAAAACAGTCATAGCCAACCATAAGCCATGATTCCCCATATACCGAGTAAAATACCAAACAGGTAAAAACACAACAAACAAAGAAAACAACATAGTATTTCGCATTGCCTTAGTCATCATTGCACCTATAAATATGCCATCAAAAAGATAACTAACAAACGATACTAATGGCATAGCAATCAACCAGGGCAAATAGTTATAAGCCATTTCCCTCACTTCATCCAATCCCGTTAATAGCGCTATTATCTGTTGCCCTAAACTCAAATAAAACACAGCAAACACTATTGCAACAGCACAAGACCACAAGCCTGCGGTTAAAATAGCCTGTCGATACATTATCCTGTTTTTAGCCCCCACTGCTTTACCGACTAACGCTTCCGCAGCATGTGCAAAACCATCTAAAGCATAAGCCATAAAACTTTGAAAATTGAGTAACACAGCATTAACCGCTAACACCAGATCACCCATCCTTGCACTTTGTGCGGTAAAAAAAGCAAAGGTAAAAATCACACACCATGTTCTTACAAAAATATGACTATTAATTAACAGCATTGCTTTAAATTTGCTGATATTTACCCACTGTTTACTATGCAATGGCGATGAGTTCTTTCGCATCATTCTAATCGCAATCAACAAAGCCACTGTAAACCCAATATACTCAGCAATCACAGACGCTAAAGCCACCCCTTCCAACTGCATATTATATTGATACACAAACAGTACATCTAAAACAATATTACTGATATTAGTAGCTAACACCACCAATAATGGAACCCTTACATTTAGCTGCCCTAAAAACCAACCCAATAAGGCATACAAACTAAGTGTTGCCGGTGCACTCAAAATTCTTATCTCAAAATAGCGCAATGCCAGTTCCTCAACCCCTGCGCTACTTTTCAGCCAATAAAAACTAATCTGCTCTATCGTTTGCTTGAACAGAAATATAAAACAAGAAATAATTAAAACCAACAGTAATGCACGCATTAACACCGCATTCACTTCGGTTTTATTATCTTCCCCAAATGCTTGCGCTGTCAGCCCTGTGGTTCCCATACGCAAGAAACCAAATCCCCAAAATATAAAACTAAAAATCACTCCACCCAGAGCAACCGCCGCTAAAAACTGCTCAGAATCTAAATGACCTAACACTGCCGTATCAACCAACCCCAGTAATGGCGTGGAAATATTGCTTAAGATCATAGGTAGCGCCAAAGCTAAAACCAGGCGATGATCAAATCGTTTATTTATCAAGACAAGTCACTACTTATAAGGGAAAATAGCAGCAGTTTAAAATATTATTAGAAAGTTATGTATAAATATGACGGTTTGCTTGTCCACCAAACCCACGACAAAGAAGGCTCCATAGAAGTTATTGATACAAAAGGGGTAAGAGCGCTACATTTTGGCTCACACTCAAGACAAAGCACCATGCTGTTAGAAGATCCAAACCAGCTAAATTCTCTTTATGCTCAGGCAATGATGGGTTTATTGCTATTTAATGATTCCCCCAAAGACATTTTAATGATTGGTTTAGGTGGCGGCAGCATTACCAAGTATTTATTACATCAATTTGCTGAATGCCAAATTAAAGTGATTGAATACCGCAACAGTGTACTAAAAATAGCTCGCAGTCACTTTGAGTTCCCGCGTGACCCTCGTTTAAAAGTAAAAATAGGCTGTGGAGGTGAGTATGTATCCACCCAAAGTAAACTTTCAGAAGAAAAGCATGACCTTTTAGTGATAGATGCATACGACCATGAAGGTATGGCACTTGAAGTCAGCAGTGAGAATTTTTTTGATAGCTGTAGAACCTTGTTAAAAGATGATGGTCTATTAGCCATTAATTTATGGGGAACCAATAAAGAATTATTTAAACAAGTAGCCTGGAATATGGGCCGTGTCTTTGAATGGAAGATACTCTTTTTACCCGTTCGTAAACGAGGCAATGTGATTGGCTTTGCTTTTAGAGAAAATACCCCCAAATATACAATGAAACAACTCAGAGAAAAGGCAAAATTGCTGGAACAGCAATACCAGATAGACTTCCCCATCTTTGTTAATGATTTAAAACGTAACAACTCCTCAGTATTAGATAAAGTAATCAAAAAATGACCCAAACTGCACCAAACATATTCGGCTATAAAAAATTCTGGGCGCAACGCTTCGGAATAGCCAACGAACTCCCTATGACCAGGGATGAAATGGACAATTTAGGTTGGGATTCTTGCGATATCATTCTAGTCACAGGGGATGCTTATGTTGATCACCCCAGCTTTGGCATGGCCGTTATCGGGCGCACACTAGAAGCCCAAGGCTTTAGAGTGGGTATTATTTCCCAACCTGACTGGAAACATGCAGAAGATTTTAGAACACTAGGCCGACCTAATTTATTCTTTGGTGTAACGGGCGGCAACATGGATTCCATGGTCAATCGCTACACCTCTGACAAAAAAATACGCTCCAATGATGCATACACAGCCAATGGCGACGGTGGAAAACGTCCTGATCGTGCGGTTAATGTGTATTCTCATCGCTGCAGAGAAGCCTATAAAAATGTCCCCATCATCATTGGCGGCATAGAAGCCAGCTTACGACGTATGGCGCATTATGATTACTGGTCAGATAAGGTACGTAAATCTGTATTGATGGATGCAAAAGCCGACTTATTAGTTTATGGCAACGCAGAAAGACAAATTGTAGAAATTGCCCATCGTTTAGCCAATGGAGAAGCCGTCACCGATTTAAAAGGCATTCGTGGCACGGTGCATTACGTCAAGCAAATTCCCGGTGACTGGACTGAAAAAGATTCGTCCTCCGTTGACAAGCCCGGTGTCATTCATCCTCCAACAAACCCTTACCAGGAAGAACCCGCTTGCGATAAAAAACCAGAAACGACGGATGGTGAGCAAGTTATCCAATTTACCCGTCATATTCCCAACAAACAAAGATCACAAACCGTCATTCGTCTACCTGATTATGAATCAGTTAAAGATGACCCCGTGTTATACGCTCATGCATCCCGAGTGATGCACGGTGAAACCAATCCTGGTAATGCCAGACCCTTAATTCAGCGCCACGGCTCACGACAAATATGGATTAATCCCCCGCCTATTCCTTTAACTACTAAAGAAATGGACGGTGTATTTGATCGCCCCTATTCTCGTTTGCCACACAGCCAATATGGCGACGCCAATATTCCCGCATTTGAAATGATTCAGCATTCGGTCAATATTATGCGCGGTTGTTTTGGTGGCTGTACTTTTTGTTCAATTACCGAACATGAAGGTCGAATTATTCAAAGTCGTTCAGAAGACTCTATTATCAAAGAAGTGGAAGCGATCAGAGATACCTCACCCGCTTTTACCGGACATATCTCAGATTTAGGCGGCCCCACAGCTAATATGTACCGTTTAGCCTGTAAAGATAAAACAATAGAAGAATCTTGCAGAAAGCCTTCCTGTGTATTCCCAGGAATTTGCCACAACTTAGACACCAATCACTCATCATTAATCAAACTTTACCGCAGAGCCAGAAAACTTCCAGGTATTAAAAAGATATTTATTGCCTCAGGCTTGCGTTATGACCTGGCGGTTGAATCACCAGAATACGTCAAAGAATTAGTCACTTACCATGTTGGCGGTTATTTAAAAATTGCCCCAGAACATACTGAATCCGGTCCATTATCAAAAATGATGAAACCCGGCATGGGCACGTATGACCGTTTTAAAGAAATGTTTGATAAGTACTCAAAAGAAGCCGGCAAAGAACAGTATTTAATCCCCTACTTTATCGCCGCCCACCCAGGCACAAAAGATACAGACATGCTTAATTTAGCCTTATGGTTAAAAAGCAATGGCTTTAGAGCGGATCAGGTACAAGCCTATCTGCCCTCCCCTATGTCTATTTCTACCGCCATGTATCACTCAGGCAAAGACACGCTGAAAAAGGTCAGTCGTAAAGCCGATGACATGCCAATCCCCAAAAGCATCAAACAACGACGTTTGCACAAAGCCTTCTTGCGCTATCATGACCCAAAAAACTGGCCGTTATTGCGTGAAGCTTTAAAAAATATGGGAAGAGCGGATTTAATCGGTAATGGAAAGAAACATTTAATTCCTTCATTCCAGCCAAAAAACACTGACGACAAAAAAACACCTAACCAACGGAAATTTAGAACAAAATTTACAACACCTGTACATAAAAACAAAAGAAACAATAAAATAAATAAAAAAAGATAAAATAAATTCTTTACAGGATCAAAAAAACTCGTATAATACACGAATCAACATTGCTGGTGTAGCTCAGTTGGTAGAGCAGTTGATTTGTAATCAACCGGTCGCGGGTTCGAGTCCCATCACCAGCTCCATATTTTAAAGGCCTGTAGCATTTATGTTACGGGCCTTTTTTATTTACCGTAGCTAAAACGTAACCAATTGGATCGTCAATTGTGCGAAGTGCTGACAGCCTATCTACATATTCCGCCAAGTGTTCACTGGATAAGTGAGCATATCGATGTACCATTTCTA
>DAOVVZ010000280.1:0-3711 GCA_030636915.1 Methylomarinum sp.
CTTCTGACTGTTAAGCCATTTAACTAAAACTGTATACAAAACCTCGGGCTGAACAGGCTTGGTTATAAAATCATTCATACCAACAGCAAAACATTTTTGTTTTTCGCTAGTTAATGCATTAGCAGTCATAGCAATAATGCAAATATCCGTTAGATGCGATTGATTTCGAATTTGCCGAGTTGCCTCAAGTCCATCCATTTTGGGCATTTGCATATCCATCAATATACAATCAAAGGAATGATTTGCTAGTTTCTCAAGTGCTTCAACCCCGTTATTAGCAACTGTCACAATGACACCTTGATTGCTCAAGAGATCAAAAGCGACTTCTTGATTAAACAGATTGTCTTCCACTAACAGTATTTTTGCACCATTTAACACAGAGAACTTATCAATATCCAAATCAACCTCTAGTTCTTCAGAGTTAAACTTATCATTTTTACCACACTTATCACATTTAACCGTAAACCAAAATACACTTCCCTCTCCTTTCTGACTATCAACCCCCAAGCTTCCACCCATCAGCAATACTATTTCTTTACAAATCGCAAGCCCTAGTCCTGTTCCACCATATTTACGGGTAATTGAAGCATCAGCCTGATGAAAAGTTTGAAACAATGAACTTTGCTCTTCTGCTGTTAAACCAATCCCGGTATCTTTAACTGAAAATTTGATGAAACAGTCAGATTCAGTTTCTGATAACAACTCAGCATGAACGTGAATTGTTCCTTGATCAGTAAATTTATGCGCATTACTGATAAAGTTAATTAAAACCTGTTGTATTCGTAAGATATCCCCCTTTAAAAATTCCGGTATAGAGGTATCCACATCGATAATAAACTCAAGTTGTTTCTGCTTCATTTTATCAAAAAAGAAGCTATGTAAGTCTTCCTTAATCATTTTAAAATCAAAACATATAGAATTGATTTCCATTTTTCCTGCTTCAATTTTAGAAAAATCAAGAATATCATTCACTAACTCAAGTAAATGTTCACCTGAATGAAATACTTTTTGTATGTAATTACGCTGTTTAGATGCCTCTTCAGGTAACGAATCAAGCGCTAAATAGGACATACCTAAAATACTATTAATTGGCGTCCTAATTTCATGCGTCATATTAGAAAGAAAATGACTTTTTGCAAGTGCTGCATCTTCCGCTTTTTGCTTTGCTTCTAATAACTCTTGAGTACGTTCTTCAACACGTACCTCTAAGTTTTCATTTAGATGCTTCATGTCTTGTTCAATTTTTCTTTGCTCTGTCACATCACGTGCCGCAGCAAACACACCTTGAACATTCCCCAACTGATCTAAATAGACACTGGCGTTATACAACACCTCAGTTTGTTTTCCATTCTTATGCTGTATTGTTAAGGGATAATTTTGAATGGCCCCATCTCTAAAAGCAATTTCATATCCCTTACGTGCCTCATCTGGAGAAGCAAAATAATCAGAAAAATCATCACCAATAAGATCCTTACGATCCACTCCAGTCACCTGTTCAGTCGCCTGATTGACATCTGTTATTTTACCTTCAATATCAATAGTCACTAAAGGGTCAACACTTGCCTCAAGTAAACTGCGCACATAAAGTGAGTTGGCATACAGTTCTGCTTCAGCTTTTTTACGCTCAGAAATATCAAACCGAACTGATAGAAAACGAACAATCTGCTCGTTTTGATTTTTAATCGGAACAATACCCACATCAAGCCAGTAAAGTTCACCGTTTTTAGTCCGATTACAAACTTCATCATGCCAAATTTTGCCATTTTTTATGGTATGCCACATTTCGTCAAAAAATTCGTCAGGATGTACACCCGAATTTAATAAATTATGCGACTGACCTAATAATTCAGCACGACTGTATCCTGTTGCTTCACAAAACTTGTCATTAACCTCAATAATTCGTCCATCAAGGTCGGAAATAGAAACACTCGCATGCTGATTAATTGCTTCAGTATAGGCGGATAAATCTGTTAATGATCGCCGTAAAAGCCGCGCTGTTTTTTCTTGTGTTCTTTCAACTTGTTTACGCTCACTAATATCTGTATGCGTACCAATAACCGTTAATGGATTGCCATCATCATCAAATTCAATCACTAGGGCACTGACATTAAACCATTTCCAGTAACCATTTTTCTGCCTGATCTGATGATCACTATTTATTCGACTAGATTTAGAGCTATCACTAGGCAATAGAAATCTGTTTATAAAATCTTTTTTATCACGACGACGAAACATATTCATCCAGTCATCCAGACTGTCACTGATTTCATCAAGTGTATAACCCAAAATTTCCGCGCATTGTCGTGAATATTGTATTTTTCTGGAGGGTAAATCAACTTCCCAAGCACAAGCACCTATACTTTCTAAAGAAAAACTTAAGCGTTTTTCACTCTGTTGTAATAGTTTTGTAGATTCTTGAAGGCAGGAATAAGGAAAAAAGCAATGATCAAAAAATACCCCCCTACAAATAAAGCTATAGGCAATGATCTTGTACAAATGTCCAAAAAAATTAAATAAACCATTCACATCACCATACCATGTAAAAAACAATTCACTTAATACCACTATACAACTCGCCCCAGATATATAGACCAGCGAATAAGGTTGTATAAAACGCATTT
Organism: Methylomarinum sp.; assembly: GCA_030636915.1. GTDB lineage: Bacteria > Pseudomonadota > Gammaproteobacteria > Methylococcales > Methylomonadaceae > QPIN01. The sequence goes on from DAOVVZ010000280.1 coordinate 2,622, forward strand.
TTCTAAGGCAAATGAATACAAAAACAACATGAGCCCCCACAAGAAAATATTCGTAGTTAATTTTAAAAGGCGTTAAGCCCTTCCCCACTACAAAGGCTCTTGGTAGCCATTCAAAATGAAACAGCACCCCCCAAGAAAACAACGCTACGACACATATTACTAACATAGAAAGCAGCAAAACATACCTAAGCCTGATCGCAACTCTACCCCCCGGTAAAAACACAAACAAATAAATCCCAAACAATTCAAACGTTCGCGCAAACAACCAAAAATAAATAGCCTTATCCGCAGTATTAGTGGTTATAAAACTGGGCATGCCTGGATATGAAAATACATGAAGCAAATCTAACAAAGCAGTTCCTAAAAATGCTGCGCCTAAAAACACTACATTACAGGAAGGTTCTTTAATATAAGAAAAACAACTAATTAAAACGATCATTAAAGAAACAACAATACTCAATGTTTCTAAAACTATATGTATCGCCGGAAAATGAAGAAACTTTATTGTATAAGATACATTTATTACTCGAGTAGCCATCATTACTACAACAAGTAATAACACAACCCAAAGTACTTTTTTAAAATCATTTAAATAGCTATCATGTACTTTAAAATTTTTCAGCTCTAATATCATTTCATTTAAAAACATATTTTATTTACCGTTTTGGTATGGGTATGCTAAACCACCCCTAATAAACGCTCATTCATCCCGGCTCCTGCGGGAAAAACCAGATTAAAAAGGTTTATTATTGTAGAAACGTCAACAAGTCGATTTGAACAACCTGAAAGCACTACTCTAATAACTTGTGCATGCTGAGTATAACGACTCGAATTTTAGCTGAAAAATAATAATTAGTACTATATTTCGTTTTTAATTTGCATCAACATCTTTTACTTCCTTTACCGAAGTGAAATTCAATTACCTACAATATTTCACCTATACTCCACACGGTTAAGTTTTCGGCTTTTATCTTGAGTTTATTTTTGTTGAGAGCAACGACTGTATGGATACAGGAGGTAGAGCAACGCATGGGGCGGTTGCCGAGGAAATTTTAAATAAACATCTGCTCCTTTTCAGCTGTTTTCTGAC
>DAOVVZ010000002.1:0-23191 GCA_030636915.1 Methylomarinum sp.
TTGCAGGCAATATTCGTTCCGCCAAACCCAATCCCAAATTTCTAAGAATCCTTAATGGCAGCACCTCATTACTAAACACCCTATAAAACACATCCATGACAGTCATCATCCTTAAATTTTCATTACGACGCATTTTTTCATAACGCATTAAAACAGCCCTATCAGCAATATTTTCATCACTTGCGTTAGCCTCCACCAACACTTCCGCTAAAGCTGCCGCATCCAGCAATCCAATATTAACCCCTTGCCCAGCCAATGGATTTATCATGTGAGCCGCATCACCCACCAAAGCCACACCCGCTTTAACATATTGCTGAGCATGCTGACGCTTTAATGGAAAACTTGCCACACCTAACACCTGCTTAACCTTACCTAGACAATCAGGAAAAGTCGCCGTTAATTCATCAATTAGGCTTTCATTAGACAAGGTTTTTAACCTTCTGACTTCATCCGGTGTGTTATACCAAACAATAGAACCATAATTACCAGTTAAAGGTAAAAATGCCTGAGGCCCAGTAGGTACAAAACGTTGCCAGGTAATATCTTGTTGGCCGTACTCGGTTTCTATATAAATGACCATTGCATGTTGCTTATAATCCCAACTAGTAACACCCAAGCCCACGGCTTGTCTCACCCTGGAGTTTCCACCATCAGCTGCAACCAAAACCCTAGCCTGTATCTCACTACCATCAGCCAATTGCAACTGAGTTTGCCCCGAATATTGATAATTTATCTGCTTGATAGTTGCAGGCGCAATCAACTCAATATTTTCAAATGCCGCCAACCTATCTAGCAACGCTAACTGTGTCACCCTATTTTCAACAATATACCCCAACTCAGGCAACTTGATATCATCACTATTAAACTCAGTATCTCCAGCCGTCTCCCAAACTCGCATACGACGAAAGGGACAAGACCTACGACTCAGCACACCTTCCCAGGCACCCACGCTTTCTAAAATATTTTTTGAAGCCAGACTCAAAGCAGAAACCCGCAGATCATGTGGCTGATCAGCTGAAAATGCATCGGGTATAGCCTGCTCCACCACAGCGACCTTTAAATCACTACCACCAAGACTACAGCCAACAGCTGCACCTACCATTCCACCACCAACAATTACAACATCAAATTCTTTTTTCATATTCACTCAAAAACTTAACTTTTCATCCCAGACCAAACAACCCAAATACCAGCGATTAAAACACCCCATTCTCACAACACACTAGTCATCAAATGCTTAAACGCCAAGAATTCCACAACCTAAACTTACAGCAATACTCCTTACCGTTAAACTCTTTACCTGCGCTCAATCATTATTTATATGCAGTTAAAAGTTCACCCTAGCAAAATGACAAGCCCTACCCATTATGTTACAATTGAAAAGTTTCACTGATTGAAATTATCAGTTATATACAATTATTTGTAGTCACACTTATAGATTCAAGGTTTTAAAGGCTTGACTCTAACATGCAACAAATAAAAAAACCACAGCGACTACAAGCATTAAATTACATAAGGATCGGGGTAGCGATGAATAAAAATTCCCTAAAAAATCACACAGCGCAAATGCTTTACGATAGCAACAAATCACAAGATAGTTGTGGTGTTGGCTTTATTACACATAAAGAAAGCAAACAATCACACGATTTATTGATCAAATCTCATGAAGCACTATGTACCATCCCTCATCGTGGAGGCATGAGTGCAGAAGGCATTGGTGATGGAGCAGGCGTAAATATCGATTTGTCACTTAACTTCTTCCGCAAAGTGACAGGCAACAACAACCTAGAACTAGGTCAATTTGGTGTTGCCAACTTCTTTTACCCAGAAGATCATATTAAATATGATGCTGTTGCAACTGAACTGGTAGAAAAGCACTTAAAAGAATTTGACCTACCTGTTATCACATGGCGAAATGTCCCTGTTGACAACAGCGTACTTAATGCTGCCTCAGTTAAAGCACAACTTCCTATTAGACAAGTTGTTTTTGCTAGACCCGCTGCTTTAAAAGATGCATCTAATGAAGCATTTGAAAAACACATTCAGGTTGCCTTATTAACCATAGAAGCAGAAGGCTTTACCCGCCACGAGCTAGATGGTTTTTACCCTTTATCTATGAGCTCTCGCACTCAAGTTTATAAAGGTCGCTTAAACTCATTTGAAGTGATTCCTTATTTCACTGATTTGTACGACGCAGATCATGAAATTAGTACCTTATTTTTTCACACTCGTTTTTCAACAAACACTGCTCCTGCAACCATGATGGCTCAGCCATTCCGTTACATGGCGCACAATGGTGAGTTAAATACCGATAAGAAAAACAGGCTCAGTGAAAATGCAATTGCCAGACAAAATAACAAAGAAGTTATTTTCCCTATCGGACAATCTGACTCAGGACGTTTAGATCAAACATTAACACGTCGTATTAATGAAGACCATCTTGATATTGTCACCGCTATTTTAGCAATGATGCCACCTGCATGGGAAAACGACACATCGTTATCTGATGATGTTCGCGCCATGCTTGAATACTTCAGTTTATATGAAGAAAAAAATGATGGTCCCGCTGCAATTATCTTTAATGATGGCGTTCGCGTAGGCGCACGTCTTGATCGCTTAGGTTTAAGACCTTTACGTTCTGTTGAAACCAAAGAGTACCTCGCTGTCATGTCAGAAGCAGGACAAATTGACTTCCCTGCAGAAAAGGTATTAAAACGCGGTAGAATCGAAGCCGGCGGCATGCTGTACTTTGACCACAGCACAGGTGAATCTTATGACAGCCACCAAGTCATGGAGCGCCTGGCCAAAGAAAAAGACTACAAAGCGTTATTAGATCAAAGTGCTATTCATATTACAGATCTTGATGAAATCCAGCTATCCGAATTAAACAACGATCACGTTTTTAATATAGATCAGCGCCATACAGCCTACTCTCTCAACCAGGAAAGTTTTAAATTCTTGCTTGATCCAATGTTAAGCATTGGACTTGAGAAAGTATCGGCCATGGGCTACGGCATTACACCCAACGCTTTGTCAAAAGCTGAAGGCGGTATGTCGCGTTATTTCAGTCAACGTTTTGCACAAGTTACTAACCCACCATTAGATTCCTTACGTGAAAGCGACGGCATGACCTTACGTGTTGCGCTGGGTGCAAAACCAACCTTTGCACAACGCGAAAGCAAGCAACTGGTTATTGAGTCCCCTATTTTACAACGCACTCAGCTTGCACAAATTCGCAAACAAACTGCTGTCAGTCATATCACCCTAGATATGCTTTACACACCTGACTATGAAAATGCAGAAAAAAATGCTAATGCCCTAGAAGCTGCATTTTTAGGTGTTTGCCAGCAAGTCGAAAAAGCAGCTAAAGAAAACATTGGCATTATTATTTTAAGCGATATAAATATCAGTACAGATAAAGCAGCAATCCCTGCTTTGTTAATGATTTCTGCTGCCAACCAGCACTTAACCAAGCAAGGCTTACGCTTTAACTCTTCACTGATTTTAGAAACAGGACAAGCCGCTAGCCCACATGATGTGGCAACTATTTTAGGCTTTGGTGCTTCAGCCATTTGCCCACTCAGCGTTCATAACCGTGTTATCACTCAACATAGCGATGAAAAAACCCAACAAAATGCTTTGGATAACTTTCAAAAAGGGGTTGCTAAATCCCTAATGAAAACCATGGGCAAATTTGGCTTATGTACTGCTGAAAGTTATATCGGTGGAGAGTTCTTTGAATCAAATTATCTCGATACAAACGAACCTAAACTTAAAGCCTATTTCCCAAACATTCATTCCTCTGTTGGTGGCGTTCGCTATGCCGATATTGCAGCCAGTGCTACTGAATGGCATCATAAAACACTGTCTATTAACGAAGAAAATGACATCCCTTTCTTAGGCTTATTTAAAGAGCGCCAAGAAGGTGCGGGACATACCTTTGGTAACACCTCAGCCAGAGAATATATCAACATGACTGATGAGGACATTTTATATATCCCTCAAAATGACAATAACAAGTCAGAAGCAGTTAGCGATACCGCTTATCTAGATTTTGGTTACGATAAACGATCACCCGATCAAATAGATAGCTTTGGCATTACACCTGCTTATCGCAGCTTTACTAAAGGCCTATATCTTGAGCGCGAAAGCCGCCCCGCTGCACTTCGCGATATTGTATCCTTCCCTGCTGATATTCGCTCTGCTGAAAGCCTCGAAGACTTTGACTCGCAACTGAATGTTCAAAATTTATGTGGCAACAACAATTATTTGATTCTTGGTTTAAAAGTTGAAACCAATAATGCAATTGATTTTACGCTTTCTTTTACTGAAAACTCGTCAGCTCAGCGATTAGATTCACTGGCAAAGCACCTTAAAAATCGTTTTGCAAATGAAGAATTTAGCTTAACTACAAATAAAGACCACATTGCGGTAAAAGCCGCAGATACTACGACTTTAGTTAATAATTATCTAAACTCAATCCAGACAGCCAGGAACCCCATCGAGCTATCCAAGGTACAAGGCGCACACGAGATTACAGCTGTATTAGCCTCTGGCGCAATGAGTCACGGTGCTTTATTATCAGAAGCGCATGAAGCTGTCGCTCAAGGCACCAATATTGCTGGCGCAATAAGTAATTCTGGTGAAGGTGGCGAGCATTCCAGTCGCTTTAACACCATAAAATCAAGCAAAATAAAACAGTTTGCTTCAGGTCGATTTGGCGTATGGGCAGGCTATCTTGCTGATCCTAATATTGAAGAAATTGAAATTAAAATTGCTCAAGGCGCAAAACCTGGTGAAGGCGGTCAATTACCTGCAGCTAAAGTCTCGGTTGAAATTGCATCCTTACGAGGCGGCACACCTAAAGTTGAATTGGTTAGCCCTCCACCACATCACGACACCTACTCTATCGAAGATTTGGGTCAGTTGATTCACGACGCCAAAGCCGCACGCGTTAAAGTCGTTGTTAAACTCGTTTCATCAGAAGGTATCGGAACCATTGCAGTCGGTGTTGCAAAAGCCGGCGCAGATGTAATTAACGTTGCCGGTAATACCGGTGGCACAGGTGCAGCCGCTGTTACTAGTTTAAAAAATACTGGTCGCTCACCCGAAATTGGCATCGCCGAAGTACACCAGGCTCTATCAGTCAATGGCTTACGCGACAAAGTGATATTACGCTGTAGTGCTGCCCATCAAAGCGGCCTTGATGTTGTTAAATCAGCTATTTTAGGTGGCGATTCATTTGAATTCGGAACCACAGCATTAATGATGCTACGTTGCGTTATGGCTAAAAACTGCAACATCAGATGTCCAGCAGGTTTAACCACAGCACATGAAGAATTTAAAGGCGACCCTAGAGTACTCGCGCAATATTTCATGAACTTAGCGCATGAAGTAAGAGAAATTCTTGCCAGCTTAGGCTATAGCAGCCTTGCTGAAATTCGCGGTCAAGCCGATTTATTACATTTGATTGACCATCCAACTATGGTGGGACAGCTTGATTTCACTCGTCTGCTCGCTCAGGTTGATGTGATTAAAATAAACAACCCTGTTTATTTAGAGGCTGATTTCAGCATAGATGATCAAATCATTGATCAAATCAAAGCAGACCTTATTAAAGGGCAAGCCGTAATTGTTGAAGGCACTGAGTTTAAGCTCAATAACCGTCACAAAACAGTCGGTGGTCAAACCGCTATTGATATTGAACGCGCTTTAGCTTACGAAATCACAGAACAACAAGCGGCTGATTCAAAATTAATTTACACCAATCAACATGGTCGTCGTTATTTAGCGGCTGATAGTGTCACCATTTGCACCACTGGCTCGGCAGGACAAAGCTATGCTGCGTTTAATAATGATGGCATGCGTATGGAACATACAGGAACCTGTAATGATGGTGTTGGTAAATCAGCCTGTGGCGGTACCATCATCGTTAAATCACCAGGTGGCGGCTCAAACACCTCCGGTGAGAATGTTTTAATCGGAAACTTTGCATTATTTGGTGCCACCGGTGGTAAAGCTTTTATTAATGGTGAAGCGGGCGACCGTTTTGGTGTGCGTAACTCAGGTGCCATGGCCGTTGTTGAAGGTGTCGGTGATTTCGCCTGCGAATACATGATTAATGGTGCTGTACTTAACCTTGGCGGTTTCGGTAAAGGTTTTTGTACAGGCATGTCGGGAGGTAACGCCTACCAATATGATCCAAAAAACCGTCTTGAATCGCAGTACGATGAAAGCTCTGTTGAGGTACGCAGCCTAACTGAAGAAAGTGATGTTTCTAACAGTCATGAACAATTCATTTTGCACATGCTGGAACAACATATTGAATACACCGGCTCTAGCAAAGCAAAAGCAATAATGGAAAACTGGGCTGACGAACGCAAACATTTTAAATTTGCTGTTCCTTTATGGTTGTACAAAACCCAAACAGCTGAATATCTAAGCCAATCACTTGATCGTAAAGCGATGATAGAAGAACTATCAGTCGCCTATGCACAAGAACAAATTAACCTGGTTAAATCAGCATATCAAAACAACCAGGCCTTGTTTGATGGTGCTATTCCTAACTATGGCGAAACGGATACTGCATTGACATTTAAACTGATCAATAGCTACTCAGTGATTGACAAAGCTCATCAGATTGCTAAAAACCAATTACTTAAATCAACACAAACTGAAATAACGGCAGCACAAATTAGTCAGCAAGCAGAAAAACTAATCATGCAGCGTCCACGCAAAATTCAGGATGCCCTGGTTAAAATCAACCGTGAAGCTTACAGTAATTACACGGACGAACAGCTTGCCGCTTTATTAGCTGATAAACGCTTAGATGATAATAAAATAGTAATGAGCTTAGGTTATATTTAATGCTTCGTTTCTATAGGTGCTTCCGCCTGGATTATAGAGCAACATAATGCAAATTGTGTAGCCTTAGCCGAAGTAACAGGAATTGAACAATACATTGCCGGATTAACTAGCCTTGACATTGTTCAAACAATGCTGGATGAAGAACAAGCTGCTTGACTTGAGTATTCTCTTAGCCCTCTCCAATTGGACGACTGCATGGACGCAGCAGCAGTTACAGAGAGGGTTGGGTAAGGAGAAGGTACAAAGTATGTAATTCAACCTTTATTTATCCCTTGTTTCACAAGAGAAATAGAAAAGAGAATTATTGTGCTCCTCCTCGTCCAACCCTCCCCGGCAAGGGAGAGCTTTTAAAAGCCCAATATAATTTTTTACTCAGTTATAACAATAATACTTGGGTACCAGAACCCTAAAAATATGAAAACACCTAATATCCCACAAAATGCACCTTACAGTGATACCCAACGCGCTTGGCTGGGTGGTTTTTTTGCAGGTATGCATAGCCATATGCTACAAAGTGCTGGCTCTGTTAACCTAGCAGATGCTCGCATCATCAACATCCTCTACGGCACACAAACTGGTAATTCCGAATCGGTTGCCAACGATGCTGCTGCGGTTGCTAAAGCACATGGCTTAGCACCTGTTGTAAAGAGCATGGATGACATTGAACTTGATGCCTTGGTAAAAATGGAATACTTACTCCTCATCACCAGCACATATGGTGAAGGTGAAATGCCTGATAATGCACAACTACTTTGGGATAGCATATCCGCAGATACAGCCCCTACAATGGAAAGCACTAAGTTTTCAGTTTTGGCATTAGGCGATACAAGTTACGATCTATTCTGCCAAGCAGGTATTGAGTGGGACAATCGTTTAGCAGAATTAGGTGCCAAACGCCTTTATGATCGTGTTGATTGTGATGTAGAGTTTGAAGACGCGACTGAAAGCTGGGTTAGCAGTGTTATCCCTATGATGGCTGATGGTGCAGCTGTAGCTGTGGTCGCTACCGAAGGCATTAGCAGCAATAAACCTAAGTTCAATCGTAAAAACCCATTTCCAACAAAAATTACAGCTAACCGCTTACTAACATCTGAAAAATCATCGAAAGAAACACGTCACTATGAATTTTCACTTGCAGGTTCTGGCTTAAGCTATGAAGCAGGCGATGCACTTAACGTCATCCCTCTAAACTGTCCTGAATTAGTCGCAGAGATTGTTAAAGCCATTGGCTGCACAGGCAAAGAAGATGAGCCGGTAAACGGCGAATTAATGACTTTGTCTGAAGCCTTGCGTACACATTTTGAAATAAAGCTTCCGAGCAAAGATCTATTACAAGAAATTGCTAATCGCTCAGGTGACCAAGAGTTAAATGGCTTACTAGCTTCTGGTGACAAAGACAAACTATCCAAATACTTATGGGGACGTGATACGCTTGATCTATTATTACAATTCCCAGATATGGAGTTTTCGGCCGCTGAATTTATTGCACTGTTAAAACCACTGCAACATCGCGCCTACTCGATTTCAAGTAGCGGTAAAATGCATGCTAATAGCGTACACTTAACCGTTGCTAGTGTTCGCTACAACAGCCATAACCGCGATCATAAAGGGGTATGCTCCACTTACATGGCTGACTTGGTTAATGAAGACAGCGAAGTAAAAATATTCTTCTCCCCCAACAAAAGCTTTAGAGTCCCTGAAGATGACGCTCTGCCGATGATTATGGTTGGCCCTGGTACTGGCATAGCACCTTTCAGAGCTTTTTTACAAGAACGTGAATTCAGAAAAGCCACAGGTAAAAACTGGCTATTATTTGGAGACCGTAATTCTGCGACAGATTACATCTACCAAGATGAAATTGAAGCTATGCAGACTTCAGGCGTACTAACACGATTAGATTTAGCATTCTCAAGAGACCAAGAACAAAAAATCTATGTACAGGACCGTATGAGTGAGAATGGCGCAGAAATGTTTGCCTGGCTGGAACAAGGCGGCTCATTCTTTGTTTGTGGCGATGCTATGTATATGGCTAAAGATGTTGATAAAGCCTTACATGCCATTATTGAACAACACGGCAATAAAACAGCTGAACAAGCGGTTGATTACGTTAATCAATTGAAAAAAGAAAAACGTTACGTTAGAGATGTTTATTAAGTTATAAATCACTTAAATTCGTAGGATGGGCTGGGGTCCCCCGCCCATCAACACTACTCTGTTAAATGGGCTCGCTTAAAATAAGCCTCTGACTGCATTTCAATCAGCCGTGAACGCGTCCGCTTAAAATTAAAATTATTATCCTCAAGAACCAGCGCTTCAACCGGCACTGCGGCGGTACAAATCAATTTAACATTCGCTTCATACAAAGCATCAATCAAGGTGACAAATCGTCGCACTTTATCTCTTATTTCCACTGACAACTGCGGAATTCCAGTAATTAAAATGGTATTAAACTCACTAGCAATCGCCAAATAATCGGCAGCACCTAAAGCACTGCCACACAAGCGCTCAAACGAAGAAAACAAAATATCACCATGAACCCTATCGAAGCGTAATTCTCTACCCTTAACTTTTAGTATTTTAACGTCTACAGTCCCCATATTAGTCAGCTCATTAAAGCGTTGCTGTAAGAACTCATCTCCAGAACCATCGGTATCAAGATAAAACGTGGTTTTCATCGCTTTAAAGTATGAAAGCCTATAATCTTCCTTGCCCTCTAACTCTAAGATCTCTGAAGATCGTTTTAACAAATCAATAAAAGGTAAAAACAACTCCCTCTGCAAACCATTTTTATACAATGCATCAGGGTGTTGATTAGAGGTGAAGACAAAAACCACACCCAACTTAAATAAGTGAGTAAAAAGCCGAGATAATAACATTGCATCCGCAATATCAGACACATGGAATTCATCAAGACATAACAATACTGCGGATTGTTTTATATTTTCAGCCAATGAAGGTACAGGATCGCCAACTGATGTTTTTCGCCACTGATGTATAAAATCATGAACTTCTTGCATAAAAGCATGAAAATGCACACGCCGTTTTAATTTAATTGGACAAGCTTTAAAAAACACATCCATTAACATGGACTTACCATGCCCTATATCACCAAAGATATATAGGCTTTCAGCTGGCTTCTTATTAGAAGAGGAAATGAGCTGTCGAAAGGCAAATGCCTGCTCAAAGTAATCTGGTGAGGAAATATCATTTAGCAATTGCTGCAAATGCCCCAAGACCTTAATCTGACCCGCATCACTATGAATATGATGCTTAACAACCAGCTCATGATATGTCTTTTCTAACACATCATCTAATGAGTGAGAATGACTAAACTTCTTTTTAGGTTCTGCAAAAAGAAATTTAAACATTAGAGTAATTTACTCTTAATCTTCTTGCAGCGCAGACATTGAAAAACGGTTAACAACTTTCCCTGTTTCACATCGAAGCATTTTTCCTTTAGAATCTCCCACTTATGCAAGTTACTGCGGCACAAAGCATTACCTTTAAACTTGTCTGAGAGCTTCTTCTTTTTAAACTGAATAACATCGCCCATTACTATGCCTACATTAAGACCTGGTCAACAAGCCCCTGATTTCTCATTATTTGATAATAGCCGAAACAAACATACTTTGCCTGATTACCACGGTCAATGGTTAATATTGTTTTTCTACCCTAAAGACAACACCCCGGGCTGTACTGTAGAGGCCTGCCAATTTAGAAATGACTATACGGAAATTACCGAGATGAATGTACAAATTCTAGGGATAAATACGGATAATCCTGAAAGTCATACTCGCTTTATTACTAAGCAACAACTCCCCTTCCCCTTACTATCAGATGAAACGGGTACGGTGAGCAAACAGTATGAAACACTGTTTAAACTAGGCCCTATCAAGTTTTGCAAACGGCATAGTTTTATTATTGATCCACAAGGGAAGATAGCTAAAATTTACAGAAAAGTGTCACCCGCCCAGCATAGTCAACAAATCATCACTGACTTAAAAACACTGCAGAATAGCGCAAGAACTTGCTAAGGAGTGAGGATTTAATAAGTTCCGAAAGTTTGGCGTAGAATTTTGACTTCACAGGAGTACTAATAAAATGGGCGCATAGCAAGCTACGCAACTATTTTATTAGTGCTTCTGTGGGGCCAAAAGGCAAGTCAAAATCCGGAAGTTATTAAATCTTCACTCCTAAGCACACCTGTATCAACTCAAGCGGACTGAAGCCCGCTCTACAGAGTTGTATTAGTTACTTACTTTTTAGCAATACTTCCCCATGCAGCTAACCATGCCTGGGATTGGTAACTATCGGCATGTTTGGATAAATCACCAGAAAGCACTAATCCTAATGTATGTTTAATCACCCCAAAGAAATAACTATAAGCGACTAATGAATCGATTGGGCGAATTTCACCCTCTTTAATACCATTGTGTATGACTCGATTTATCTTGTTAAAAGGCGCAGTTTCTAATAGAGCTTTTTGCTCTGGCAATATTTCTTTAATATTTACAAACAAAAGAAATTGAATCACTTCTGGCGCATCGTCAGTTAATTTAAATAACAAGTCAACCACCTCTCTTAATTGCTCAGAGGCCTTTCTATTTCTACGACGAATATCATCAATGGAAATATTCAAGCTATCAAGAATATTGCCATACAAAACTTCAGCAATTGCTTGTTTATTCTTAAAATGCTGATATATACCGCTGGTTGTTTTTATACCAACAGCATCTTTAATATCGGTTAATGAGGTATTAAAATAGCCTTTTTCTGAAAATAATTTCAATGAAGCTAGTAATATTTCATCCTGTGTGACAGCTTTTTTTGCAGTCGTTGTATTTTCCTTATCCATTGTCACTTTCTTATAACTTTTGTTGTTATTGTTATTCTTTCAGGGCAACAAAGGCAGCTGATAAATAGTTAACCATTGACCATAAAGTCAAAATAGCCGCTATATACAGCAACCAATACCCCATTAAATTAATAGGTAAACCGAGCAAGTCATCTCTATATAGCAACAAAGTAATTGCTGACATCTGAGCGGTAGTTTTCCATTTACCTAATGACGAGACTTTAACAGTGGCTCTTTGTCCAATTTCGGCCATCCATTCTCTTAAAGATGCAATTGTAATTTCCCTTCCAATAATTACTGCTGCAGCAATCGCTAAGGCAGCACTATCTTGCTCTTGAACAATTAACACCAAAACAATTGCAACCATTAATTTATCTGCAACTGGATCAAGAAAGGCGCCAAATGCCGTCTCTAAACCCATTTTTCTTGCTAAATAACCATCTAACCAATCCGTCAATGCCGCAAATATAAATATCAGCGCAGAGACCATATTTGCATATTCCCACGGGGAATAAAATATAACCGCCAATAAAGGAATTAAGGCAATACGTAATAATGTCAGATTTGTTGGTAAATTAAATTCAATGGCCATCTTGGTGATGAAAGTTATCGTAAATTCGTTGTGCTAATTGTCTACTGATGCCGTCAATCCCTGCAAGCGCATCAACACCTGCATTAGATACACCTTGTAAACCTCCAAACTGCTTTAATATAAGCTGCCTTCTTTTAGGTCCCAAACCAGTAATACTTTCTAAGACTGATTCTTTTTTTGCCTTTGCTCTACGCTGTCTATGACCTGTTATTGCAAATCGATGCGCTTCATCCCTTATATGCTGAATTAATAACAAAGCACTGGCACCTGATGTAATACCCAGAGGCTGCTCCTGATCGACCAGAATAAGCTTTTCCATACCCGCTTTCCGGTCAGGTCCTTTTGAAACACCCACTATCATAACATTATTTACCTCTAATTCTGCTAATGCCTTTTGCGCTTCGTTTACTTGCCCCTTTCCTCCATCAATTAAAAGGATATCTGGTGCTTGATGCTCACCTTTTTTCAGACGCGTAAGACGTCTATGTACCGCCTGGTACATAGCTGCATAATCATCACCTGGCGTGATACCTTCAATATTAAACCGACGATAAGCAGATTTTACAGGACCTTCCCTATCAAATACCACGCAAGATGCCACTGTTTGATCACCTTGGGTATGACTAATATCAAAACACTCCAGCCTTTTAGGTAGTTCTTTACAGCCCAATTCTTCTTGCAAACTTAGATAGCGCGCATAAATCCCTTGTTTATCAGATAATTTACTTAACAAAGAGTTTTCGGCATTGATCTTGGCCATTTGCAACCATTTTAATCGCTCACCTCTGACATTGACTGAGATAGTCACCGAGTGATTAACCTGCTTAGCCAAAACTTCGCTTAACAATGCACTTTCATCCATTAAATGACTGACTATTAACTCATAAGGCGCTTGCCTTTCTAAGTAATATTGCGGAATAAATGCCTGTAACACATTTGCCGGCGTGTAATCATCGGTTATTTTAGGAAAAAAAAGCTTATTACCTAAGTTTTGGCCATTACGAATAAAAAAAACTTGTACGCAGGCAACACCCGCCTTAGTTTCACAGGCGATAATATCTACATCCCCCTTTTCCCCATGTACAAAATGTTTTTCTAATACCGTTCTTAGCCGTGTAATCTGATCACGAAAAACAACAGCCCGTTCAAACTCAAGATTCTTAGAAGCCGCCTCCATTTTATCTATCAATTGATCTATTAATAAATTCCCTTTGCCTTCCAGAAACAAAATCGTATTATTTAAATCTTCGGCATAACTTGCCCTATCAATTAAACCTACACATGGTGCAGTACAGCGTTCTATTTGATGCTGCAAACAAGGACGACTACGATTATTGTAATAAGAGTCATCACACTGCCTAACCGGAAATATCTTTTGTAATAACTTTAAGGTTTCTGTAACTGCACCCGCGCTGGGATAAGGCCCAAAATACCTTCCTCGCTTCTTCTTAGCACCACGATGCAAGGTAATTTGTGGGTAGTCGTGATAACTAGAGATAAACAGATAAGGATAGGACTTATCATCCCGAAGACAGATGTTATAACGTGGTTTATAGCGCTTTATTTGCTGACTTTCCAGCAATAGCGCTTCACCCTCTGTATGCGTTACCGTTATTTCTATAGAAGCAATTTTAACCACCATTGCCTGTTGCTTTGGCGATGCTGTACTTCCCCTGAAGTAACTGGAAACTCGATTTTTTAGATTTTTGGCTTTTCCAATATAAATAATCTCGCCCTTATGATTCAGCATTTTATAAATGCCTGGGCGTTTAGTCAGGTTCTTTAGGAAATCCTTAATATCAAAATCTGAATTTGTCATAACAAAATATTTATCACACTAAGATACAAAAACATACAAAAGAGTAATCTTTTCTCACACAAAGCCCACAAAGACGCAAAGAGTGCCTTCTGCTCTTCTCCATGTCTTTGCGCCCTTTTTGTAAGTTAGCTTTTTTCAATATTCCGACTTAAATTGATGGCCAAAATCATTTAATTAACGACCTAATCGTTTCAAAAACATCAGCAAACATTTCACTGTTTAATCGTTTAGTTTGCAAATTATAACGACTGCAATGATACGAACTCACTAATATTTTTCCATCCGGTAAAGCATAAGTTTTATTATGACCAAATTTAGCCGTACTTAGCTTTAACCCATAAGCTTTTAAAACCGACTGATGCGCAATACTACCTAACACCATAATCACCGCATTATCAGGTAACATTTTTATTTCTTCAGCTAAAAAATGATTACATTGATTTATTTCTGGGCCGGTCGGTTTATTTTGAGGTGGCAAGCATTTTACGGCATTGGTAATACGGCAATTTTTTAACAGCAAACCATCATCAAGTGATTCAGAGGTTTTTTGGTTACTAAAACCAAAGTCAAATAAGGTCTGATAAAGCAATATACCGGCATAATCGCCTGTAAATGGACGGCCTGTTGCATTTGCCCCGTGCATCCCAGGTGCTAAGCCTACAATTAACAACTGCGCATTCTCATCACCGACAGGGGCTACGGGACGCGCATGATAATCCGGGTATTTTTGCTTTATCTCACATAAAAAATCATCTAAGCGTTTACACGCTTTACAATCCAGATCAAATACCTGTTTTGATAACATACTTTTCAATATCCATAAAAAAAGGGCCTTTCGGCCCTTTCTATCAAAATAACTAAAAAGACTTAGTCTTCTTTACCTACTTCTTTCATACTTAATCTCACTCTACCTTGACGGTCGATTTCAAGTACTTTAACTTTAACCACATCACCTTCTGATAACTTGTCACTTACTTTTTCGACTCGTTCATCAGAAATTTGAGAGATATGAACCAATCCATCTTTTCCAGGCAAGATAGTTACAAATGCACCAAAATCCATTAAGCGCGCAACTTTACCTTCATAGATTTTACCCACTTCAACTTCAGCAGTAATTTCTTCGATAATACGTTTTGCTTCTTCACCAGCAGCTTTATCTACTGAAGCAACTTTAACAATACCATCATCAGTCAAATCCACACTGGCACCAGTTTTTTCAGTAATTCCACGAATGGTAGCACCACCCTTACCGATTACTTCGCGAATTTTACTAGGATCAATTTTAAAAGTGATAATTCTTGGTGCAAAATCAGACATCTCTTCACGAGTTCCAGATAATGCTTTATTCATTTCACCTAGAATAAACAAACGACCATGCTTTGCCTGTTCTAAAGCCGCCTTCATGATTTCAGCAGTAATGCCGTCAATCTTAATGTCCATTTGCAAGGCAGTAATACCCTCTTCAGAACCAGCAACTTTAAAGTCCATATCACCTAGATGATCTTCATCACCTAAGATATCAGACAATACAGCAAAATCATCGCCTTCTTTAATCAAGCCCATTGCAATACCAGCAACAGGGGCTAAAGTCGGTACACCTGCATCCATTAAGGCAAGACTACTGCCACATACTGAAGCCATAGAACTTGAACCGTTTGATTCAGTAATCTCAGAAACGATACGAATAGTGTATGGAAATTCATCCATATTTGGTAATACAGCGGCAACACCACGCTTAGCCAAACGACCATGACCAATTTCACGACGCTTAGGTGATCCTACGAAACCAGTTTCCCCTACACAGTATGGAGGGAAGTTATAGTGCAACATAAATGGTTCTTTGTACTCACCAGCCAGACTATCAATAATCTGTGCATCACGCTCTGTACCGAGAGTCGCAACAACCAGAGCTTGTGTTTCACCACGTGTAAACAAAGCTGATCCATGTGCTCTTTCTAGCAAGCTTGTTTTAACAGAGATTGCTCTGACAGTTGAAAGATCACGGCCATCAATTCTTACTCTATCGTTCAAGATAGAACCACGTACGATAATTTTTTCTAAATGCTCAATAATGTCCCTGATATCACGTTCAGCATATTGATCATCAGCTGTTATTTTTTCTACACAAGCATTTCTAATTGCAGATAATTCATCTTGTCTGTCCAATTTTTCAGCAATTTTATAAGCTGCCTGGATTCCAACTTCAACTTCTGCTTTAACTAAATCTTCCAGAGTACTATCTTTTTCTGCTGCAACCCACTCGTAAGCAGGAGTAGCAACTTCAGCAGCAAACTCATTGATTGCAGTAATTGCACATTGCATTTGCTCATGGCCAAATAATACTGCGCCTAACATAACTTCTTCTGATAATAATTGAGCTTCAGACTCAACCATTAATACTGCATGCTCAGTACCTGCGACAACCAATTCTAATTTTGACTCTTCAAGCTCAGTTTTAGATGGGTTCAATAGGTAGGAACCGTCTTTATAACCAACACAAGCAGCGCCAACTGGTCCATTAAAAGGTAAGCCAGAAACTGCTAAAGCAGCAGAAGCACCCAATAAAGCAGGAATTTCTGTATCAACTTCAGGATTTAAAGAAACAACAGTTGCTACAATTTGTACTTCATTGGTGTATCCATCAGGGAATAATGGACGAATAGGTCTATCAATTAAACGTGAAGTCAATGTCTCTTTTTCAGTTGGACGTCCTTCGCGCTTAAAGAAGCCACCTGGTATTTTACCAGCAGCATAGGCTTTTTCTTGATAGTTAACTGTTAAAGGAAAAAAATCGCCCCCTTGAGCTTCTTTTTTACCCACTACAGCCACAAGTACTGAAGTGCCTTCAACGTCAATCAATACTGTACCACTGGCCTGACGTGCGATTTCGCCCGTTTCCATAGTTACAAGATGATCGCCGTATTTAAATTCTTTCCGGATAGGAGTCACTATTAAGATCCTTAATAAAGGTTATTAATATGAAGAGTTAGATAGTCTTCAGATTTGATTGTAGATATTTCAAACAAAAAACGGCGATTAATCCATTGTGTAAGATCAATCACCGTTTTTCATCATGTTACTTACGTAAGCCTAATCGCGCAATTAATGAACGGTAACGCTCTACGTCTTTTTTCTTTAAGTAATCCAGTAATTTACGACGCTGGTTTACCATACGCAACAAACCACGACGTGAGTGGTTATCTTTTTTATGCGCTGCAAAATGCGGTGTTAAATGTAAAATATGTGCTGTTAACAAGGCAACCTGTACTTCAGGTGAACCTGTATCTGTATCAGACGTACGGTACTCTTCAACAACGGCTTTTTTTTGTTCTGCTGTAAATGGCATTTTAATCCCTATAGATTAATTTTTTTTAAAAAATAAAACCACCTTCACGGTGGCTTACATAACGACATTGTCTCCACAATAGGGCGTAGAAACAGATGTACTTTCGACCTTGACAGGTCTATATTTGAAAACGCTCAAACAACTTCGCTGTTCAAATTAAAAATTTTCTTTGGAACTAGTTTACCATTCAATAGCATTTCGCCCAAGCCTAAAAAAACCTGTTCGCTATACATCCGAACCATACTTTGAACGGCGTTAATTCCTTTAAGGTTTATTTGCTGCCCATGCTTAATTAGGACAGCCTGTTCAACTGAAAGCTCTAACTTGGGAATGTCTTGTAACGGCTGGTCCACATCAAGCAATTGTCCAGTCAAGTCATCTAAACTAAGCGCTTGTAACTGTTCAATCGTTAATGCATCCGATATATCAAACTGCCCAGCTTGCGTACGCCGCAATTCAATAACCGTTCCACCACAACCCAACTTATGCCCAATATCTTCAGCCAGAGACCGTATATAAGTTCCTTTAGAACAAAACACATCCAGGCTTAAAGTATCCGGCGTTGAGCTCAACAATTTCAACTCAAATATTGAAATTCTGCGTGCTTTACGCTCAATGGTTTTGCCTTCCCTAGCCAATTCATAGAGTTTTCTACCGTTGTGCTTTAAAGCAGAGTACATAGGAGGAACTTGATCAATTTCGCCTGCAAAACTTTGTAGACAATTTTCTATTTCAGCCAAAGATAACTCAGGCACAGGCTTTTCTTCTATCACCTGACCTTCAGAATCACCGGTATCAGTCATCACACCAAGCTTAACAACCACTTGGTAACGCTTATTATCATCCAGCATCATTGCAGATACTTTAGTCGCCTCACCAAAACACAACGGCAACAAGCCGGTTGCCAGCGGATCAAGACTACCGGTATGGCCTGCTTTATTTGCGTTAAATAACCGTCTTACCTCTTGCAATGCTCGATTAGATGAAACACCTAATCGTTTATCCAACAATATAATGCCATGCACATTACGACCAGACTTGCGCTTACTCAACCGCTAATCCTCGTCTTGCTCTTTTTTAGTGCTTTCAGACAACAACTCAGCAACACGCATCCCTGTATCAAAGGAGTTATCGTAATAAAACTTAAAATCAGAGATATGTCTTAAGCGCATTCTCTTTGCAACCTGATGACGAATCATAGGTGCCAATTCATTAAGTGCTTTGACACTTGTCGCCTTAGCCTGATCATCGCCATTTAAAACCGTGACGTAAATTTTAGCTATAGCCAAATCTTTTGAAACCACAACCTCATTAACGGTAACAAAGCCTAAGCGAGGGTCTTCAATCTCACGCTGCAAAACAAAAGCGAGTTCTTTTTGCATTTGCGAAGAAACTCGCTCACTACGACCATATTCTTTAGCCATAAATTACAGTTCCCGTCTCACTTCAACACGTTCAAAGACCTCAATCTGGTCACCCGTTTTGACATCGTTGTAATTTTTTACACCGATACCACATTCCATGCCCATTTTGACCTCATTAACATCATCTTTAAATCGACGCAATGATTCTAGCTGCCCTTCATAAATAACGATATTGTCACGTAATACCCTAATCGGTAAATTCCGTTTCACAAAACCATCAATAACCATACAACCAGCAATCGCACCAATTTTAGGTGATTTAAATACATCACGTACTTCTGCAAGACCGACAATGTTCTCTTGTATTTCAGGTGCCAACATACCACTAAGAGCACGTTTAACTTCATCAATTGCTTCATAAATGATGCTGTAATAATGCAGGTCAATTTCTTTTTCTTGAATCAACTTACGTGCAGCTGCATCAGCTCGTACATTAAAGCCCATCAAAATAGCACCTGATGCTAATGCAAGATTGGCGTCACCTTCGTTAATACCACCCACACCACCATAAACACATTTCACAGTTACTTCTTCATTAGACAATCTTACTAATGATTCCCGTAATGCCTCTAAACTACCTTGCACATCTGTTTTAATTACTACATTCAAAGTAGAAGTATCACCAGCTTCCATTTTAGAAAATACTTCATCCAGTTTAGATGCCTGTTGTGCTGCATGCTTACTAGATTTTTTTCTGTCTTCTCTATGTTCAGCTAATTCTTTCGCCGCTTTTTCATTTTGAGCAAAAGTAAATTCATCACCAGCTTCCGGTGTTCCTGACAAACCTAAAATTTCAACAGGTGCAGAAGGTCCGGCAGTCTCAATTGCTTTACCATTCTCATCAAACATGGCACGAATACGGCCATATTCATGCCCACATAAAACGATCTGACCTTTCTTCAAAGTCCCTTTCTGTACCAGGATAGTCGCTACCGCGCCGCGACCTCTATCTAATCTTGATTCTATAACAAAACCAGAAGCAGCCCCTTCAACAGGTGCTTTTAACTCTAAAATCTCAGTCTGCAGGATAAGCGCTTCAATCAACTCATCAATGCCCTCGCCACTTTTCGCTGATACTCTTAAGAATTGAATGTCTCCACCCCATTCTTCAGGTACTACTTCCAGCGTTGCCATTTCTTGCATAACTTTTTCTGGATTAGCATCCGGCTTATCCATCTTGTTAATAGCAACAATCATTGGTACGCCAGCTGCTTTAGCATGCTCAACTGCTTCTTTAGTCTGAGGCATTACCCCGTCATCCGCAGCAACCACAACAATAACCACATCAGTTACTTCAGCACCCCGCGCACGCATTGCGGTAAATGCCGCGTGACCCGGTGTATCAAGAAAAGTTACATTACCATGATCTGTTTTAACCTGATAAGCACCAATATGTTGAGTAATACCACCCGCTTCACCAGAAGCAACTCGTGTTTCGCGGATATAATCCAGCAGTGAAGTTTTACCGTGATCAACATGCCCCATAATAGTAACAATAGGTGCTCTTGGTGTGGTTTCGCGATCATCAGCTTCTTGTTGATCAACAACATCAGCCATCATTTCTTTTTCAAGATCATCATCACTTTGTAAAACAGGCTTATGACCCATTTCCTCAACCAGAATGACTGCTGTTTCTTGGTCAACAGTCTGATTGATAGTCGCCATGATACCCAGTTTCATCAATTCCTTGATAACCCCACCCACCTTAACACTCATTTTTTGGGCTAATTCTGAAACCATAATGTGTTCAGGGATCGTTACATCTCTAACGATTGCTTCCACTGGTTTTTCAAACTGATGCTTGGCGTCCAGATCGACGGCTAATTGAATTCTTTTTTGCTTACCTTTTTTACCTTTTGCCCGTCTACCTGTAGTCGAAGGCATTGCCTGCCCACGCCCCGGTGCAAGCCCTCTTTTTTTAGCCGGTCCACCAGCTGGCTTTGCAGCAATCGTATTCCGATTAGCTCCAGGTGCACCGCCCGGCGCACTGGCTTGTTTCTTTTTATGTAAAGTTTGCTGTTTTTTAGCTTCAGCCTGTTTTCTTACTTTTGCTGCATTTCGCTCAATCGAAGCTTCTAAACGCGCTTTTTTCTCAGCTTCCAGGCGCTTTGCTGTTTGCTCTTCTTCTGAAATTACTGGCTCATCAGCTTTAGCTACTTCTTCAGGCTTTTCTTGTTGTTTTGGTTCTGAAGCAGTTTCTTTTTCAACTACCTCCGCTTTTGTCTCTGGCACATCTGCTTTTTCATCAGTCACTGATATTTCTTTTTTCTCTTCTTTGCCTTTATTTACAGTTTCAACTTTAGCCTTTTTCTCGGCTTCAGCTACTTGCTCTTGACGTTTTTGTTCGTCTATTGAAGCCTGTATACTTGTTTCATGTTTTTTACGATCTTGTTCTTCAGCTGCAATTTGCTGCTTCTGCTCTTCCAGTGCTTTTTTGGCCAACTCAATTTCTTTTTGCTCATCAGACACTTCTGACTCACTGCGTTTTATATAGGTTTTTTTCTTACGCACTTCAACATTGACTGTTTTTGCAGCAGCACCAGATCCTGTTGATTGCTGTAATTCAGTTACTTTTCTACGCTTTAAGGTTATTTTTTTAGGTGATGATTCCTCGCCACCAACCTCTGACTTACCATGAATTTTACGCAAATGATCTAATAATTTGACTTTCTCATCCTCATTAATCAAATCATCAGGCGAAGAAGCCGACACTCCCGCTTCTTTTAATTGCTCCAAAAAACGATCCAGAGGTATCTTTACCATCTCTGCCAATTCTTGTACTGTTTTTTCACTCATATCATTCCCCTACCCTTCGCTCTGATCGTTTGCAAACCATGGTTCGCGCGCCTTCATAATCAACTTACCTGCTCGCTCTTCATCTACAGCAGGAAAACCCAAAAGATCATCAATTGCCTGATCAGCCAAGTCTTCCATAGTCACAATCCCTTTTGCTGCCATTTCATGAGCTAATTCATCATCCATCCCTTCCATTTCAAGAAGATCTTTCGCTGGTTTTGACGTTTCAACAGCCTCTTCCGAAGCAATTGCATTAATTAACACAGCATCCTTAGCTCTGCTTCTTAAAGCCTCAACTAATTCTTCATCAAACCCTTCAATTTCCAGCATTTCCTCAACTGGAATATATGCGATCTCTTCTACATTAACCAATCCAACTTCAACCAAAACGTCTGCAATTTCCTCATCAACATCCAGCTGATCAATAAACGCTTGTTTAATTTTTGCAATTTCCTGGTCATCTGATGATTTTTCAGCACTAGCATCACGAACATTTAGTTCCCAGCCAGTCAATTCTGTCGCCAGACGTACATTTTGTCCACCGCGACCAATAGCTTGAGACAAATTATCAGAAGCAACAGAAACATCCATACTATGCTTGTCTTCATCAACAACAATTGCCTCTATTTCTGCTGGAGACATTGCATTAATAACAAACTGAGCGTCATTACCATCCCATAAGATAATATCAACTCGCTCACCTGCCAACTCATTGGATACTGCCTGAACTCTTGATCCTCGCATTCCAACACAAGCACCGACTGGATCAAGCCTTAAATCGTTACTTCTAACTGCAATTTTTGCTCTTGATCCAGGATCTCTGGCAGCAGCCAGAACATCAATTAAACCTTCACCCACTTCTGGCACTTCAAGCTTAAACAATGCAATTAAAAGCTCAGAAGCTGAACGACTGACAAATAATTGTGGCCCTCGCACTTCTGAACGCACTTCTTTTAAATAACCACGAACTCTATCACCAATACGGATAGACTCTCTTGGAATCATATCTTCTCTAGCGATATAAGCCTCAACATTACCGCCTAAGTCCATGTAAATACTGCCGCGTTCTAAACGCTTTACAACACCGGTGACTAATTCGCCAACGCGATCTTCATAAGCTTCAACAATTTTCTTTCTTTCCGCTTCTCTGATCTTTTGAATAATAACCTGTTTTGCCGTTTGTGCAGCAATTTGGCAAAAGGCAACTGATTCAACTTCTTCTTCAATAAAATCACCAACCTCAACATCAGCATCATCCATTTGAGCAACTTCTAATAATGCTTGAGATTCTGGAAATTCTAAATCGCCATCAATATCATCATTTGCATTAACAACTTCCCATAACCTAAAAGTCTTATACTCACCAGTGGCTCTATCAATTTCTACTCTGGCATTAATCTGGTTTTCATGGCGCTTTATTGCTGCTGCAGCTAAAGCTGCTTCTAATGCCTCAAAAACAACATCTTTTTCAATATCCTTTTCATTAGCAAAA
>DAOVVZ010000238.1:0-4021 GCA_030636915.1 Methylomarinum sp.
CAGCAAAGACAGCAGGATAAGGAAAGTGAGCAGGAATAACTTTTCTGATATCAATCGAATTGTTGTAAAAATAGGTAGCTCACTCCTGACAGCAGGAGGTAAGGGGCTAAATAAGCCAGCTATTGCCGAGTGGGTTGCTCAAATGGCAGGTATCAGTTTGCAAGGCAAGGATGTTTTACTGGTTTCATCGGGTTCGGTTGCAGAAGGTATTTGTCGTTTAGGATTAACTGAGCGGCCAAAAACCTTGCATGAACTTCAGGCGGCAGCTTCTGTTGGCCAAATGGGTTTGGTAAAAACCTTTGAAGACAATTTCCAGAAACATAATCTTCATTCCGCTCAAGTATTGTTGACGCATGATGATCTATCGGATCGTCAGCGATATTTAAATGCGCGAAGCACACTGTTAACGCTACTGGATTTTGGTGTTGTTCCTGTTATTAATGAAAATGACGCGGTAGCAACCGATGAAATTCGTTTCGGTGACAATGATACTTTGGCTGCACTGGTTGCCAATTTAGTTGAGGCCGAATTGTTGATTATATTGACCGATCAAGCGGGTTTATTGGATTCTGATCCAGGTATTAATCCTAATGCCGAATTGATTTCAAGTGCCAGTGTTGATGATCCGTTGTTAGATCAAGTTGCTGGAGAGAGTCGAAGTGGTCTTGGTCGAGGAGGCATGTACACAAAGGTTCGTGCGGCTAGATTGGCGGCGCGTTCAGGTGCTGCAACAGTGATTGTTTCGGGGGCAGAGCTAGGTGTTATTGATAGAGTTATTTCTGGTGAACAAATTGGAACCTACTTAGTACCCGATATTGCACCGTTAGCAGCTAGAAAGCAGTGGCTTGCAGGGCAGTTGCAGATTAAAGGGCAATTGATTCTTGATCAAGGGGCTGTCAATATTTTAACAAGTGCAGGAAAAAGCTTGTTAGCAGTAGGTGTTAAGTCGGTTGTTGGTGAGTTTAATCGTGGTGATTTGGTTTCCTGCATAACCGAAAATGGAAAAGAAATCGCTAGGGGCTTGGTCAATTACAACTCTAGAGAAGCAGAAAAAATAACCGGAAAAGTAAGTACGGAATTTGAAGAAATATTAGGCTACGCAGATGATGCAGAGCTTATACACAGGGATAACTTAGTGCTTGTGTAGGTTGGGTGAGGCGACAGCGTAATTCGACATTCGGTGGAGAGGTTATTCTTCTGGGTATAAAAAAGGCCGAGATACTTAAAGTATCTCGGCCTTTTTTATGGAATTATCTAATTGTTAAGCCATTGCGCAAACTTTTGAGTTCAATCGGCTTTTGCTGCGAGCAGCTTTGTTTTTATGGATAAGACCTTTAGTAACGGCAGAATCAAGAACAGAAGCAACTGTTTTAAATGCTTCTTGAGCTGATGTTTTGTCACCAGAATCAACTGCTGCGATTACTTTTTTTACAAAAGTACGCATGTTACTGCGTTGTCCTGCGTTGCGTATACGGCTTTTTTCTGCCTGACGCGCTCTTTTTTTAGCTTGTGCTGTATTTGCCATATTACAAATTTATTCTGTGTTAAATAAGAACCGCGTATTATCTGGGTAAATGCTATGATTGTCAACATTATTTAACAGATAAGAAAAGACATTGAACCGACAACTAATTAAATCAACCGCTATCGTCAGTAGTATGACGATGATATCACGTATTTTAGGGTTTATTCGGGATATGATGTTTGCTCGAATTTTTGGTATTGATTCGGGGACTGATGCTTTTTTTGTCGCTTTTAAAATCCCTAATTTTTTGCGACGTTTGTTTGCAGAGGGTGCTTTTTCACAGGCCTTTGTACCTGTACTGTCTGATTATAAAGAGCAAGGTAGTCAGCAAGCGTTAAAGCTGTTTATTAATAGAACGGCGGGTACGTTGGCGTTAATTTTATTGCTAGTGACAATTGTGGGTGTTATTGCTGCCCCTGTCTTGATCACAATATTTGCCCCTGGGTTTATTGGTGAGGGAAAGCAATATGATTTAGCAGTGCAAATGCTGCGTATCACTTTTCCTTATCTATTTTTTATTTCGTTGGTAGCTTTTGCCGGAGGGATTTTAAATTCTCATGGCAAGTTTGCAGTACCTGCTTTTACGCCGGTGTTTTTAAATCTTTGTATGATTGCTGCGGCAATTTGGCTTTCGCCATTGATGGCGGATCCCATTGTTGCGCTGGCTTGGGGAGTTTTTGCTGCGGGTGTAGTGCAGTTGTTATTCCAAATTCCAGCATTATCGCGGTTGGGTTTATTGCCTAAGCCAAGGCTAGGCTTTAAAGATTCGGGCGTTAAACGGATTTTAAAGCTGATGTTGCCAGCTATATTTGGGGTGTCTGTTACCCAGATTAATTTATTGTTAGATACTTTAATTGCTTCATTTCTTGCCGCAGGTAGTGTTTCCTGGTTGTATTATTCAGATCGACTGGTTGAGTTCCCTTTGGGGATTTTTGGTATTGCGTTGGCAACGGTAATTTTACCCAGCTTATCTAAGAATCATGCAGCGGATAATCCCGTTGAATTTTCCAGGTCCTTGGATTGGGCTTTGCGTTTGGTTTTATTGATAGGAATGCCTGCATCTGTTGGTTTATTGATTTTGGCAGAGCCGATGCTTTCAACGTTGTTTCAATATGAGGCATTTAGCGCGCAAGATGTGCAATTAGCAGGTAAAAGTCTAATGGCCTATTCAATAGGCTTATTGGGCTTTATATTAGTTAAAGTGTTGGTGCCAGGGTTTTCCTCAAGAAAGGATATGAAAACACCAGTGAGATTTGGTATTTATGCCATGTTTGCTAATATGGGTTTAAATATTGCGCTGGTTTTTCCTTTGGCTCATGCTGGGTTGGCATTAGCAACGTCTTTGGGTGCTTTTTATAATGCATCACTTTTGCTGACTAAGTTGTTAAAAGACAAAATTTATAATCCTGGTAAAAATTGGGCAAACTTCATTGTTAAGATTGTTTTTGCTAATGAAGTGATGGCTTTGTTTTTATATGTTGCGGTGGATAGTAAGCAATGGTTTGATTGGTCAGCATTTGATAGGATCATTAATCTTGGAATGTGGATTGTTTTAGGTGGTTTGGTTTATGCCCTTTCGTTGTTGTTGGTGGGTGTTAGGCCGGCAAATTTAATGAGTAAATAACGGTTTTTTGGGTTGGCTGATTGGGTAAAGGTATCGTCAAAAAAGGGAGGGGGCTTTTTTTAATGCTAAACTAAGCTTATATGTTGAGTGATATTGTTGGATGGTATGTAGGGTGTTGATTTAACGGGCTATTGTGAGGGGGCGTAAGTTGTGTGCTTATTTAGTTTCTCTGCAGTTAATGTCGTGGCCAATGGTCGTGAACAGGTGCGCCAAGCTGTAAAACAGGCATTTCGTACCAGTGAAGCATTCGCTTAGTTGACAGTTTTTCTATCTAAATATTTCAGTAGCGCAGATATAGACATAAAATTTGCCGATCTAAAGACAAATGTTTTATAAAACATGGAAATGAATGGATCTCTCAGTGAATTTAGGTATAGGTTGATGCTAAAATGGATGGTTTTAACTGGTATGGCTATCTATGAATTTGATTAGGGGGTTACCCCACCTGAAACCATTAGAAAATGGTTGTGTGCTAAGCATCGGGAATTTTGATGGTGTTCATACGGGGCATAGTAAAGTTATAGAAAAATTAGCCAGACAAGGCAAAGAAATGAACTTGCCAGTTGTGGTGATGATGTTTGAACCGCAGCCTTTAGAGTTTTTTCTGGGGGAGAATGCACCATCCCGGTTAATGCGATTGCGGGAAAAAGTGATTCAGTTAAAGACACTACCTGTTGATAAGTTGCTGGTGGTTAAATTTAATAAAACCTTTGCGGACTATCACGCAGATGATTTTATTGTAGAGCTTTTGGTTAATAGATTGAATGTAAAGCATTTGGTGGTAGGGGATGATTTTCATTTTGGCAAAGCGCGTTGTGGAAACTTCGCCATGCTAAAAGAAAAAGGCCTACAGTTTGGTTTTAAGGTTGAAG